>JACKPC010000007.1:0-300000 GCA_024233835.1 Leptospiraceae bacterium | reverse complement strand
CGTCCCTTTGCCATTTATTCCCCTGCTGGAATTAAACTGATTCCCGGAGGACTCACAAGAGTAGCTCTGCGTGAAGGCTCCCTGGTAGTAAATTCCTCTCAGGGCGGTGGAAGTAAAGACACATGGGTGGTGAATATATGACTTTGACAATGTTAAGTAGAATTGCCGAAAACCTTTTTTGGATGGGTAGACTCATAGAAAGAGCCGAAGGTATAGCGAGGGCTCTTACCGTACAGTATTTTTCTACCCTTGAAGAGAATATAAACCCGACCTGGGAACCCATTTTAAATTCTGTCGGGCAATTGGAGCCTTTCTTTGAAATTCAGGATCTGGCGAGTCCGGCAAATGTAATTGAATATCTAATCTTTTCCGAAACAAATCCCAGCTCAGTTTTTCAGTGCATTAGTAAGGCCAGGGAAAACGCAAGGGGAGTTAGAGAAATGATTTCTAAGGAAACCTGGGAGATTCTTAACGTCACATTTCATGAAATCGAGAATTACAGCCGGGAAAAAAAAGAACAGATCAAAAATAAACCGGATGGGCTTTTTCTATTTTTGAAAGAGCGAAGTTTTTTATTCCAGGGAGTAACGGATAACACGATGTTTCGAGGAACAGGCTTTCATTTCCTCGAAGCCGGTAAATTCATTGAACGCGCCGATCAAACGGCCCGTATTCTGGACGTTAAATACCACATTCCCTTGAAACGGATTGAAGATGTGGGTAACCCTGTAGATATATTCCAGTGGAAAGCTTTGCTGGACTCTATCGGGGCCTATGAAGCCTACCTGAAATGTTATGGTACTAAGATTTTACCCATTCAGGTAGCCGAGCTTCTTATCTTCAACAAAGAAATGCCCCGCTCCCTGATTTTTTGTATGGATAAGGCCCTCATCTCGGTAAGAGAAATTTCTCAGGAAATTAGCCGAGAAAAGGGTAGTATGTATATGAATAGAGCTGAACAGAAACTTGGCAAGTTGTATTATCAATTAGCTTATAGCAATATAGAAGAAATATTTTTCTTCGGTTTGCATGAATACCTCACCAATTATATCAACGATTTGATAGGACTCGGAAGTCAAATGAATTACACCTTCTTCGGATATAGTTACTGAGGCACTCTTTAAATTTACCCTTACTTACCTTTACACCCCGGTTTTTCCGGGGTATTTTTTTACTTGAAGCTTCACGAGTAAAATTTTCCGATGCCTGTATGTGGTCACAGGAATCATACAGAAAAGCTCTTTTTTTTGCTGCTTCATATCATGCAGAACAGAAATATCCGGGAACTGAGTTTCCCTATCTTATACACCTGAATCTTGTTGCTTCAGAAGTGATAGCTTCTTTTTCTTATACAGAGGCTAAAAATGAAGATTTAAGTCTCTGTGCAGCCTTATTACACGACGTATTAGAAGATACAAACTGTACCTTCAAAGCCCTTAGTATTGAATTTGGTAAAGAGATTGCCGATGGAGTTTTAGCACTCAGTAAAAATAAAGAACTCCCCAAATCAGAACAAATGCGGGATTCACTACAAAGACTTTTACAGCAACCGATAGAAATACAAAAAGTTAAACTGGCCGATAGAATCACTAATTTATCAAGTCCTCCCCCTTACTGGACGAAAGAAAAAATCAAAGAATATAGAGAAGAAGCCAGGGTAATTTATGAAACCCTTAAACACGCAGACGTATACCTGGCTTCACGTTTACTTTCAAAAATCCAGGACTATGCAATTCACTTAAATAATTAGGAAATCTATATGGAAAAAATTTTACTTTTGGGTGCGAGTTCTACAATCGCTGCTGATATGGCCCGCCTATATAGAAAGCAGGGAAAAAAGCTTTTTTTAGTAGGGCGAAATCCGCAAAAAATAGAAGCTCTCTCCAATGAACTGGGAAGTTCGATATTGGGTACAGCCAATATCGACTTTAATAATTTCGAGGAAGTTCCCGAGTTTATAAATAACATTATCCAAACCATGAGAAGTATAGATCTCGTTATCATAGCACATGGAGATTTAGGAAACCAGTTAAAATCCGAAAAAAGTTTTGTTCATGCAAAAGATATTTTTTATACAAATTGCCTTTCTGTAATTTCTCTTTTGATTCCGATAGCTAACTTTATCGAAAAACAGGGTTTTGGCCAAATTGCAGTTATTGGTTCTGTTGCCGGGGAAAGAGGCAGGCCCAGGAATTATACCTATGGTGCAGCCAAAGGTTCTATACAAATATATCTTCAGGGGTTACGTTCCAGGTTGTGGAAAAAGGGAATCGGGGTTCATTATATCAAGCTCGGCCCGGTGGATACTCCCATGACTACCCACCATGAAAAAAACTTTTCTTTTACAAGCTCAGCACTGGCAGCCAGAAAAATTATAGAAGCTATTGAGAAAAATAAGAAAGAAGCTTACGTTCCCGGTTTCTGGTATTTTGTTATGTTAGCCGTTCGTAATATGCCCGAAATGATTTTTCAGAAGTTAAAATTCTTATCAGGAAGGTAAAATATAGTCGGAATTTTTTTATTGGCGAGCCATCGGTGACTCGCCTGCTTCTTTTTCCCTATACCCTATAGAAAACTTTCAGGTTAAAGTTGAAAGTAGTACTCCCGCTGCCACAGCCGAACCAATTACTCCCGACACATTTGGTCCCATAGCGTGCATGAGTAAAAAGTTATTCGGATCTGCTTTTAAGCCTTCATTATGTGAAACCCTTGCAGACATCGGCACAGCCGAAACACCGGCAGAACCAATAAGGGGATTTATTTTTTCTTCAGCAAATAGGTTCATCAGCTTGGCCATGAGAACTCCTGAAGCAGTTCCTATAGAGAAAGCAATCACACCCAGAAATAAAATACCCAGAGTTTCCCACTTTAAAAATTTATCAGCCGATAATTTGGTCCCTACTCCCAAACCTAAGAATATGGTCACAATATTGATAAGAGCATTCTGAGTTGTATCGGAAAGTCTATCCACTACACCGGAAACGCGGAGAATATTACCCAGCATGAAAAAACCAATTAAAGGTGCTGCCGATGGAAGAAATATTACGCATAACATAAGAACAGAGAGAGGAAATATGATTTTTTCCCGTTTGCCCACGTAACGTAATTGCTTCATCTTTATTTTCTTTTCGTTCTCGGTAGTCAGTAAACGCATGATAGGGGGTTGAATAATCGGAACCAGAGCCATATAAGAATACGCTGATACAGCAATAGAACCCATTAAATCTGGGGACAACTTGGAGGACAAGTAAATCGCCGTTGGCCCATCTGCTCCCCCGATAATTCCTATAGCAGCTGCATCCTTCAGATCAAAGTTAATAGCAGGAAAAACTTCGGATAGAAGAATTGCTCCGATAAGGGTTAAAAAGATTCCTACCTGTGCAGCCGCTCCGAGAAGAGCTGTCTTCGGATTGGCTATCATAGGTCCGAAGTCGGTCATGGCACCTACTCCCATAAAAATCACCAGAGGGAAAACACCGGTTTCGATTCCTATCTTATACACATAGTGGAGAATCCCCCCTTCCGTACTAATACCTGCAAGAGGAATATTAGACAGAAGGCAACCAAAACCTATAGGCAGCAATAACAGGGGTTCAAATTGCTTCTTTATAGCCAAAAACAGAAGCAGTAAACCTACAAGAAGCATAAACAGGTTTCCGAAACCTATCCCATCGGTAGAAGCGAAGAATGCATACAGGCCTGTGGAAGTCCAGAGGTTTTCCAGAATCTTTGAAAAACCCGGAAGCTGTGTCACATCAGGTCCGGCTGCGAAAAGCCCGGCCGTGAAGATAGAATATACAAGACTTATATAAAGAATCTTAATTAAGAATTTCATACATTAGCCTTTTTGTATATATAGAAGTGTATCATCCGTTTGAACGACATCTCCTTTCTTAACTACGACTTCTTCAATAGTACCGGAACTGGGAGCTGCTATTTTTGTCTCCATTTTCATAGCTTCAATAATGATAAGAGTGTCTCCCTCTTTCACCGAAGCACCGGCTTCCACCAGAACCTGGTATATGTTACCGGGTAGACTGGACTTCACCTCTACAGATTCGCCTTTACTCTTCTTTGGTTCTTCTGCTTTCTTAATGGAGGCAATTTCCCCTGTGTCTTCTTCCAATACTACCTTATATTCCTTGCCATCTACGGTGACTTTATACTGAGAAGGACCTGAAGCTTTTACGGTTTTTGGTTTAGCAACCTCTACCGGCTTTTTCTCTTCAGCTACATTTTTCTTTATGTTTACTGTATAATTTCCTTTTAAGAAATCCAGTCCCTTATTTCCACCCGGAGTTGCATGAGCTCCAACAATGAAAATGTTTTCTTCGGTTACAGGAAGTCCCTCTTTTTCTAATATAGCTTTTGCTAACGGAATTCCCGGTTCCAGAATCTCTACCGGGTCACCGTTAAAAACAGAAAGACCGAGCTGTTCAGCGGCAATCTTTACGATTTCCGGATCCGGAGGGAGGGGAGTTTTTCCGAAGTATCCGAGGACCATTTTACCATAACCATCGATAATTTTCTTCCAGCGCCCCTGTGTTACGTTAGCATAGGCCTGTTGAAAATAAAACTGGGATACAGGTGTAACCGAAGTTCCAAATCCACCTTTCAGGATACAATGCCCCATTTCTTCAATAACTTTCGGAAAAAGATGCAGAGTATTTGTGTCCCGCATCATCATTGTATTGGCTGTATAGGCTCCACCCGGCATGGGAGAGTATAAGACTTCAGGAGTTAATGCCATTGCTTCCGGTGGGAAGAAATAGTCCTTGAGACATTCTTTCACGGCATCATTTGCCTTCAGAATTTTATTTGTATCGATATCGAGTGTAAATTGGGTACCTTTTAATACATGCGATAAAGCTAATAAATCGGGTTGAGAAGTTCCGCTCGAAATAGGAGATCGTGCAAGACAAACCCCATCGATACCGGCTTCTATGGCTGCTTTGTACTGACTGATCCCGATTCCAGCCGTATCGTGCGTGTGTATCCACAATAAAGCATCTTTGCCAAGAGTATTTCTGGCTCTTTTTACAGTTTCATAAATAGTGGCCGGATTTGTAATACCGGATGAATCCTTAAAGCAAATAGAATCAAAAGGAACACCTGTATCGAGCATATCCTTTAATATTTTCATATAAAACTCAGGGTCATGAGAACCACTTACACCGGGTGGAAGTTCCATAATTGTAATACAGGCCTGATGATGAAGACCGGCTTTTTTTATAACTTCTCCCGAATATTTCAAGTTACGCATATCGTTCAGTGCATCAAAATTTCGAATATGACTGATTCCGTGACGTTTGAACATCCTCGCATGAAGGTCTATCATATCTTTGGGTTGTGCACTTAAGGCTACCACACTGATTCCCCTTGCAAGGGTTTGCAGATTTGCATCCGGACCGGCGGCTTCTCTAAATCGGTCCATCATGGTGAAAGCGGATTCCCCACAGTACATAAATAGACTCTGAAACCTCGCTCCTCCTCCCGCTTCAAAATGTGTAATACCGGCTTCTTTTGCAATAGAAACTGCATCAATGAAATCGTCGGTTAAAACCCTGGCGCCAAAGAAAGATTGGAAGCCATCTCGAAATGTTGTATCCTGAAATAAAATTTTTTTCATGCAAATTCTCCTTTTTTAGTAAATGACTGTATCTTCCCAAAATACAAATTAGCTTTTTGTTTGTTTATCAATAGGCAGTAAGGAAGATATTTCTATTTTATAATTTCTGCCTGTGTGCGTGTATAGCCGCGGTAATGGCTGCGATCAAATTCTTATCATCGAGCGTATCTTTTTCTTTACTGAGGGTTCTTTTTTTAAGGGAAGCCGCTTTTTTTAGCTCCTCTTCTTCTTGTAAAGTATTCTTTTTACTGAATTTATAAATGAGTTGGATGGCGGCTACAAGCAGAAGAAGGTAAAGATAAACAACGCTGAGGCCGAGAATGGTTAGCTTAATTCCTTCAAAGATCATACAATTCCTCCTAACAGGAATCCTTACCATCATTTTACATCCATTCTTTCTGTCAATCATGGAAAAATGAACAGACCGTCTTTTTATATTTTATATACAAAAAAAACAACAGCCCTTTTCTTACGTCGCGGAGGAATTCCCTGTCATAGTATTAGTCCAGTCGACGCTTACCCACCTTCACGATTAGTTGAACATTCCTTTTATAATAAAATACTGAATTACTACTGTCATATTCATATATAGAAACTCCGCATGGCTCGGAGCTGGGAACTTCTTTTCTTTCTCCGAAATATTCAATCTTTTGAATACAGGCATTATCTTCTTTTCTTCACGTTTAAAGGAAGAAAAAAAGGGTAAGGAAACCTAAAGATAAAAGCCGGAAAAAATTTCATGAGAATAAATTGTTTGACGGGTTTTTATGAAAGATTTTTTTATAGCCATGAAGTTTTACTTTCGTATCCTGTTTTTACTTTGCTTTTTTCTTATGTCCTGTGCTCAAAAAGAAAAACAGGTAAAAGTTCCGAAAGCAGTTAGAGGTCTTTTAGACCTTTCTTCTTTATCAATAGAAGAGGATACTGTAGTTTCTCTCTCCGGAGAATGGGAATTTTACTGGAAACAATTTTGTCAACCCAACTATCCTCACAAAAAAGGTGAACTACAATGTAGTTCGGACAAAGCGGCCCAACTCCCGGTTTTTTTACCTCTTCCCTCCGAATGGCAGAATTACGGTTTTCCGGTCAGGGGTTTTGGAACTTATCGATTAAGAATAATCCTTCCTAAAACCTATCCTTCCCTGAGTCTTTTTATGACTGATGTTGGAACGGCTTATGTTATCTACTTAAATGGAAAATTAATTTCTTCGAATGGTGTACCGGCTAAAACCAGGTCAGAATCCAAACCTTACATGAAACATCGCTATTTCGATATAAACTCTTATCTTAATCATCATCGAGTCGGAGAAGAAATTGAGCTTCTGATTCATGTATCTAATTTTCATTATGCAAATGCAGGAATCTGGGATAAAATTCAGCTTATTTCCCGGAAGGGAGAAAAGAAGAGCAGGATCCATAAGATGATCCTCGATATTGTTGTTTTTAGCTCTATTCTTATTATGGGGCTTTATCACCTCGGACTTTTTTTTAGTCGGCGCAAAGATTATTCACCTTTATACTTCGGAATTTTTTGCATCCTGATTGCTCTACGAACTGTATCTATATCCGAACGCTACATTCTTGATGTTTTTCCTTATATGCCTTTTCCCCTGGTTCATAAAATTGAGTATATAAGCTTTTATTATGGATGCCTTACTTTTTTACAATTTTCACGGGCCCTCTTTCCTGTTGAATGCCCTAAAAAGGTTTATCGCCTATTCTTTCTAACAATAGTACCTTTTATTCTTTCTGTTATCTTTTTAGATATGCAGGCGTATACAGGTACTTTACAATATATGCAAATTATTTTGCTATTAGAGATCATTTTTTTAATATACATGATTACTTTAGCAGTTTTGCATAAACGACTTGGTGCAAAACTATTATCACTCGGTTGGCTTTTTTTCTCTATCGCAATTATTAATGATCTATTAAAAAGCAGGAGTCTCGTATTTACTCCTTATCTTTCGAGTTATGGACTTCTTATTCTTATCGTTTTTCAAGCTACTGTTATTTCCAGGCGCTTTGCTTATAGCTTTGAACAAACAGAAAAATTATCTTTTGCCTTGAAACATAAATCCGATCGTCTCGAAGAAACAGCTCTTGAACTCAAAAAACTTACCGAAAACCTTGAACTCAAGGTTCAGGAAAGAACCAAAGATCTCGAAGACTCGAAGTCTGAAATTGAAACCTTAAACCAGTTTACCAGTTTGATTAACTCTCATTCAGATCTGAATGTAATCTTTATTGAAATTTCCAAATATGTATATGAAAAATTTCATATAACAGCCAGCTGCTTATTACTACCCGATGAAAATGGAGAAAATTTACAGACATTTAAAGCTTTTAGTTACGATAAGCTATCTGAACAAAAATATCAAAAATTGTTAAATTCTAAAATTCCTATTAATTCCAGAGGGGGAATTATTTATTTGATCTGGAAAAAACAAAAGCCATTCTACCTTTCTGAAACATCTAAATTAAAAAAAATGAATATAGCGGAAGAGCTTTGGACTAGCCTTATAGGAGCTTCATTTCTTGCTGTCCCTCTATGTCTAAAAAATCAATCCATAGGTCTATATGGTTTTTCTAATTTATTGAAACCTATGAATTTATCTAAAACCGATATTTTGGCTATCAATTCTTTTTGTGCCCACATTTCTGGAGTGATTTATAATGCCAGTCTTTTGCGGCAAACAGAAGAAGCCAAAAGAGAAATTGACAAGCAAAGAAAACAAACAGAAGAATTAAATCAGCTAATAAAGAGTTTAAACGAAGAAGTTGATTTAAAAGAAAAAACTAAAAAGTTCTCTGATTATATATTCCGTACTTATAAGATAAAACATTATGCTTTATATATTACATCCAAGGATAAAAAATTTATAGAACTTTTGAATGCAAATTTTCCTGCGCATATAACGAAAGAAGACAGGCAGATGATAAAAAACTCACTTATTCCAATTGATACTGAGATAGGAGCACATTCATTCACATTCAAATACAAGAAACCTTTCTATATTCCAAATATACGTTCAGAAAGGTCTATAAAGAATAGTACAAAAGAAGAGTTATTCGTCATTGAAACCTGCAAATGGGATTCCATGCTCATGCTACCACTGATTTTACAGAATGAACCCATTGGAATTTTAGACTTTACTAAAGAAGGTAAAATGGATCTTTCGAGAGATGAAATTAACAAACTTTCAATTCTCGCGGAACAAATCGCAGGAATCATTAATTCCTCAAACCTATTTGAACAGTTACAAATAGAAAAAGAAAAAGTTAACAAAGCCAGAGAAGATGCAGAAAAGGAAAGAGATAAGTCTGAAAAGTTACTCTTAAACATTCTTCCCAGGGATATTGTAAGAGAACTCAAGCAAAAGGGAGCAACGGAACCTGTACACTATGATTCCGCTTCTGTGATGTTTACGGATTTTAAAGGATTTACAGGTATCGCCGAGTCTTTAAGTCCATCGGAACTTTTGAAAGAGCTGGACAAATATTTCATAGAATTTGATAGAATAATAGAAAAATATAATTTAGAGAAACTTAAAACAATAGGTGATAGTTATATGTGTGCTGCCGGAGTCCCACGCAGTACCAAAACTCATGCGAAGGATTGCATTTTAGCTGCCCTGGAAATACAGGAGTATATGCTAAAAACAAATGTGCAAAAAAAAGAACAGGGACTTGAGGCCTGGGAACTTAGAATTGGAATCCATTCGGGTCCCCTGGTAGCCGGAGTTATCGGTAAGAAAAAATTTGCTTATGACCTCTGGGGAGATACGGTAAATATTGCATCTCGCATGGAATCAAGTGGTTATCCGGGAAAAATCAATATCAGCGGTGTTACTTATGAATTAGTAAAAGATTTTTTTGACTGTGAGCATAGAGGAGAGGTTGCTGCTAAAAATAAGGGTATGATACAAATGTACTATGTGAGTAATGTTAAATTCAGATATTCTTAATTATTACTGGTAATCTTTTTTATCACCACACTTGTTATTTAAGTATATTTATTTGGCACGGAGATTTATTTCGCGGGATAGACCGAAGCGAAAAAAGGTAGAACGAGCATATAATTGCCTTGGTAAGAGGTTATAACTATTATAAAACTGCACTTTCACTTCATTGAAAGCTGTTGAGTCTCCACTTACTTCACAAAAAATATACATATTATAAAAAATAGGATCTTCCAAATGTTTACCAAGATTATAACCCGTGAGAAAAGACCAACCACCAACCACCTTTTCTCTGTCTTTAACATTAGAAATTATAGTGTTTCCATTGGAAATAAGCAAACTATAATTCGACTTACCTATATAGGGACCGAGAGCAATAAAGAAAGCTTCGCTTCCGAAATATCCCATGTATAAAGTTCCGAAGTAACGATATTCAGTAAAAATGAAGTCAAGCCGCTTTGAGAAAATAGGAGGAATGGGAAATAAGTGATTGGAAAAAGCAGCAAGAGGATCTATGTAGCTGATTCCATTATCCGGGTAGTTTAATAGAGTACCTCTTCTTGTAAGTGGAGAACTGAGAGCGAAATTAAAAGCGAAAACTGAATCTAAGAATGTATCCCCCGGAAAAGGAATGGATGTGGGTCTTCCTCCACCTATAAAAAGACGTCCCACACTATTTGCTTTTAAAAAATGTATTTCTTCTCCATTCTCTCGAATATTGGGATCCATGTTTAGAGCAACTTGAAAAGGAGATGCTTTGCTATAGAATTCAAGACCGTTAGATTCTATAGCAAGAGACACATTAACCTTGAATAGCTCATTCAGATCAACAGCCCTAAGTGAGAATGCTAAGAAGATGCTAAAGCTAAAGAAAAAAAAAATTAAGATAAAACATTCAGAGAAAATTCACTTTCTTCTTCTTCGAAATCTTCAAACACTCTTCGAATTTCTTTAACTTTATTTCCTAACTTATTCTTCGATTCTCCGTAACCGGACCAGCTTAAAGTAGCCGGAAGTTCAATATCGCGTAAACAATCCCAGAGAGCATCCAAATTTTTTCCATAATAAGAAGGAAAGCTAAACGCCGTAGCTATAGACTTATGTAATTCATCAATAGAACGAATAGAAGCCGTATTCAGGGAATATTGTTTCATCGGATTTCCTCAAACGTTTTATAGTGGTTTTCTGTTTTATAAATATACACATTTTTATTCCCCTGAGTAAGACAAAAGACGATTCGTTTTGCTCCCCTTGTTCCACCCTTATAATCGATATCAGCTTCATACCACCGGGTTCTGTTTCCGCATTTATTTCGAGGCAATTTTCCTTCCCTGTTTCCAAAATAATCTCCTCCGATACTTTTTCCGGGCAACACGGTCCAGAGGTTTCCCTTTCTTGGATTCCAACCCCTGCGGCTTGCTTCACTTTTTCTAATATAATTCGAAGGAAGCTTCTTATTCACTTTTAAATAGGAACTAACTTCCTGGAATGAACTGGGTAACCTTACATCTTTTGAAGCTAACGAAAATGTAGCTAAAAAAAAGAGTAAAAAAAGGCTAAGTTTTTTCATGTTTTGTATCATCCTTATTTTATGATTTGGAAAGAAATTCTTTCCGAGCTAAAACCTTTTAGCTTCTTATCTTTTACTTTTACAGAAATCCCTCTGTATAAAGCCGAATTTTCTCTACCTATAGACCGGAAGACTTCGTTCCTACCGGGATGTTTTCTCGGTAAAGGTTCTGATTCATCTGAAGTGGCGATGGCCTGTATATGTTCAAAGCCCGGTTCTCCATTTATAATCCAATCGAAATCATCATCGTTTTCCGGGAAACGGTATAGCTTACCGAGACTTATTTTTTTATTCTTTGTGAATTTGTTGGGATAAATCTGGATAATCTGACCTTTCGTATCTACTGAATAAAGTTTTAAATAACACTCTTTAAGGCTTTCATCTTTAGACTCCACCATAAACTCAAGTTGAATCTTATCATTGATTTTATAATTTTTCTTATCCAGCTTCAAACGAATAAGAAAAGGACTATCAGGGTTATCCATAGAATCGAGAATACTCAGAAGTTCATTCATCGAATAAGACAGTTTTTTTATCGCCGATGCAAAGGAACTATCCTGAATTGTTTTTCCACCTATAATGAGTCCGCTTTCTGTTTTCATCAACCTTGCTGCTATCGTATAAACTGTTTTTTTAGAAGAAGTTTCTTTTACAATATCACCAATAAGAATATGGGTAGAACCAAGTAGCTTTCCTGCTTGCAAGTAGGCTTCATTTTCATAAAGACCTGTCTGTGCGTTTTTTACTTCGTCAAGGGCCTTGTTCAGTTGAGATTTTTCCACCAGCCTGTATTTACGGTACGAAGCCAGTTGGGAAGTTAAAAGGGAAGCTGCTTTTTTACCCTCATCTTTACCTCCTCCTTCAAAGGGAAAGATTCCGACAACAGGTTTTTCAGCAAAAATTTGTATGCAAAAGAAAAAAAATAGCAAAAGAAAGCGCATGACGACCTCAGTTCAGGGAATTTAGACTTGTTTCCAGAGAAGCTTTTTCGCTATCAAAATTCAAATATAAATTTTCTCCTTTCACTTTTAAAATAGCACAGGAAAAACTTAAAAAATAAACTTCCTCTTTATTTTTTATGGCAGAGGTAAATACGGGTAGGCAACGCTTGGCTTTTTCTTTTCCGTAGGCGGGCTCATTTTTCTGCAAAATCTGGTTTAATAGATTTATTATCTCCGGTTTCAAGGAATCCGTTTTAAACGTTGCTACTTTCTCCGGATCTACCTCTTCGAGACTCGGAGCAAAGCGGTAATAAATAACTTCTTTTTTTTTGGGAACAATCTGGATTTGTCTTTCTCGGAAAGGAGTAGAAGCTGTAAACGCAGTTTTTGGCTGGGCGCTGCACTGAAAGAGAAAAAGTAGTACCAGATATAATCTGATAAATAAGTATAAAGAGTTCATGAATTCCTCCGGTCTATAGGCAATAGATACACAGAGGCAAATAAAATTCTTCTTTTTTTTAGAGAGATTTGAGATAAGCCATAATAAAAGGCTCCAATTCTCCATCCATGACCGGACTAATATTGGCAGTTTCGAATTCGGTACGATGGTCTTTTATCAGGTTATAGGGATGAAACACGTAGCTGCGGATCTGGGAACCCCAGGCGATGTCTTTTTTCTCCCCTGATTTTTTTTGGAGTTCTTCTTCGGCTTTTTCTTTTTCCATTTCATAGAGTTTGGCTTTCAACATTTTCATAGCAGTGGCCCGGTTCTTAATCTGGGAACGTTCATTCTGGCACTGTACGATAATATTGGTGGGAAGGTGGGTAATTCTCACAGCCGAGTCGGTAGTATTGACGTGCTGTCCTCCTGCACCGGAAGAGCGATAGGTATCGATTTTTAGGTCTTTTTCATCAATTTCGATATCAATTTCCTCGTCTACATCGGGGGTTACATGAACCGCGGTAAAAGAAGTGTGTCGGCGTTTATTAGAGTCAAATGGAGAAATTCGTACCAGACGGTGGATTCCATTCTCACCTTTTAAGTATCCAAAGGCATAGTCTCCCTGGACATAAAGGGTTACGTTTTTAATTCCAGCTTCTTCCCCTTCCTGATAGTCAATAATATCAAACTTATAGCCTTTCTTCTGAAAATAACGGCTGTACATTCGAAATAGCATCTCGGCCCAATCCTGACTTTCGGTTCCACCGGCTCCCGGATGGATGTTAAAAAAAGCTCCCCGGCTATCATCCGGTCCGTTTAAAGCACCCAACAGCTCCAGATCTTCTAATTTTTCCGAAAGTCTTTCATAATCCCGGTTTAAATGTTCAAGTCCGGCTTCTCCTTCTTCTTCAAGGGTCATTTCTACCAGATCGGGGAAATCATGGATTTCCTGGCGGATTTCGAGCCAGGGAGCCAATTTCCTTTCCAATTCGGTCTTAGTCTTTGTCACCTGTAGGGCTTTCTCCGAGTTCTCCCAGAGAGCGGGATCTTTGGCCTGTTCTTCGTACGAAAGCATTCTGTCATAGTCAGTCTGAAGATTCAGGCTTTTCCACCTTTTCTGGAAGTTTTCTAAGATTTCTTTAGAAAGTTTAATAAGTTCTTTAGCCGGTCTGATTTCCATATTATATACCTTAAAATAAAAAAACAAGCTTTCATTCGGTTATTCAGAAATCCGATAGGGCTTGTTTTTTAAAATACTTCAGTTGTAAAAGATTTCTATGAGGTTGTTATCAGGATCTCCAAACAGCAGGTATTCTCCTTCTCCGGACACTTCCGGACCTTCAAAAATTTTTAAACCTCTCACTTCCAGCTCCTGAATGGCTTCTGTAAAATCGTCTACGTCCATTCCAAAACTCATGACAGGTTGTCCCATTGCGGTCAGGTGGTTTTCTACCTTTTCTGTTTTCACGAGTTTTATCTTGAATGGTCCGAAGGAGAGAAAGCTATTCGTATCATCTTTTTCCAGTTCTTCAAAATCAAAAACATCTGTGTAAAACGCTATGGATCTCTGTAGATCGGTAACGGCAACGCTTATATGGTCTAAACCTTCAAGTATCATTCTTTAACCTGTTCTTTTTTTGAACATGTTCGATTTGAAGCATTGCCTTGTCTATTTAAAAACAATTGCCCGAAATATTTTCCTCAGAATCCGCTTTTCTACAGGGCCTGGTTTCTTAAAATAAGCCTTTTGGTGAGAAGTCTCGCCAGAAATACACCGGCATAAGGATATTTTTTAATCATAGTGATAAAACCGGTTCGAGAAATAGGAACGAGAGTAGAGTGGGTTTTGGCTCTCACTGTTCCCGTTCTTTTATTATGGTGTAAAAAGGCCATTTCTCCAATAAAAACATCTTCCGGACCGAGCAGGGCGATTTCCTTCTCGTTTACATAAACTCCGAGTCTTCCGCTTATGATATAGTAAAAAAAGTCGCTCTCTGAACCGGCTTCGAAAAGAAGTTCTCCGGGTTTTAAATGGATGAATTTCCCATTTCCGAGTTTAACCAGCTCATTCTCTCTCCGATAAAAGCGGTTCTGGTTATGAAAAAGAAGGCTGACCCGGTTCCCTTTTCTATTATATTTCATCCGGTCTACAAAATTACGGGTCATTAAAATCCCGCGTCCATGCGTTAAAAGCAGGCTGGCTTCAGAAGTTGGACTGGGAAGTTTGTCAACTGAAAACCCATCCCCTTCATCAGCTATCGTAAAAACAGCTCTTTTTGCATTAATATCATAGTATATCAGAACCTTTTTGTCTTTATTTTCCGGTAGTTCAGTGAGTTGCTTGAGATAACCGGAAATACTGCCTCTTTCGTCGAGAAGTCTGGTCTTGGTTTCATAGCCGAGTTTACAATTTCCATGCTCAACCGAGTTGGTAATCATCTCATGTAGACAGATAGAAATCCTGGTATAACTCTCAAGGTTCCGAAAACCTGCTGTATAGCAGAGTTCGATAATCTGGTTTGTGACTTCCGGAATTTGAGAAGGTAGATTCGGAAGGATAATTTTTCCTTTTTCATGCAGGGTATTTTCCAGAAGAAACTGTTCGGATTCAAAAATAGAAAAATTTTTTGCGATTACCTTGATTACAGTAGGAAGTTTATAGAGAATTTCCTTGCAAAAAATAATATCAGCAACCCCCAATTCCAGAAGGCTATTCATTTCCCGGCGATTTAAGGTTTTTGCCAGAATGATAATGACTGTACCGTGTAGCCAGGGGTCGTCATGAATTTTTCGAATCGTTTCTTTAATTCGTTCCCCTTCTTCATCGTATTCTAAAAGAAAAATGCGACTGGTTGATTGTCCGTAGGTTAAGAAATCTACAGCTGTCTCCAGTTCTTCAAAAATCTCCGAACAGTACTGGTATTCATCCGTTTCGGAAAATTCTTCACTTCTTTTAACTTCTTCAATAATTTCAGGTAAGGTTGCGTAAACGGTATAGGATATTCGTGCATTCATTCGTAAAGGGCTCTTGTAAAGGTTTTTGAAATTTGTTCGGCATAAGCCTTTTTTTGATGGTTCCATATCCGGCAATGCCCGGCACCTTCCGCCTTATAAAAGGTTTTTTCCTTGATAGGTAGAGCCTGAAAAATATCCAGACCGTGCTGGAAGGGTATTGTCTTATCCTCCGTTCCATGACTCACAAGAACGGGAATTTCCGGAAAGTCTTTTAAGTTTTCCCCGGGTTGAATCATTCCCGGTTCAAATTCATTATATACTTGCATCCAAAAATAACTCAATCTCAGAAGAAAATAAGGTAGTTTTTTTGCTGTAGGATTTTCTTCGATTAATCGTTTCAGGCTAAAAAAGGGGTTTTCGAGGACAAGAGCTTTTACTCTACCCTTCCAGTCTTTATGGCTTAACAGGACGGCTGAAGTTCCGGCAGAAGAAGCAAATACATAGATATTTTTTGCTTTTTTCTCTGCGAAAGATAAAACCTTTAAAAAGCCTTCTTTTTCTTTGAACCCATAGGAAATACCTTTTCCATCGTTATAAGATTCGCCATGATTGGGAGAGTCGTATAACAATACGGAATAACCTGCCTTCAAAAAGGTAGATACGTATTTATAGCCGTTTCTGCGGTCTCCACCCGCTCCATGAACAAAGAGAAATAAATGTTCGGAACCCTTTTCTTTGGGAAAAAACCAGCCTCTGAGGAAGGAATCCCTGTAAGGGATACGAATCGGCTCAAAGGGGATTTCTAAGGCCAACTCAGGATTTGAAATACAGAGTTTGGGAGCAGATTGGATTTGTTCGGAAGAGCATTCTTTTCCCAGGCCCGGATGGTACCAGGGAGGACGGGTGACTAAAGAAGCTAAATAAATCCCGGAGAACAAAGGAAATAGAAGTATCAGGAAAAGAACAATAAATACTATCCATTTCCATTTTTTCATCTACTGCCTCCTGATGGTAGCAAAAAGGGTATTATTCAGGTTGATATGATGAAAGCTTGCTTCCCAGAGAAAATGGGTAATATAATAGAAAGAAAGCTTGGCCAGTTTACCCAGAGAGCTTTTACTTCCGGAAACCGAGAGAATGGGTTTTAAAACATAAAATTCCGGCCTCTTAAATCCGCATTGCAGGGCCAGGTGGCTGAGACTTTCCCGGGTATAATTATTTATATGGTCTTTTGCTTCAAGGTAATGCACTCCTTCCCTCATCCCTTTTAACAGGACTTTAAGCCTCGCTTTAAAAAGTTGAATCGGAAAGTTAGGTGTCTGTAGAAAGAGGATTCCGTCAGGCTTTAAGAGGCTGTGCAGGTAGTTCAGCAAGGACTGGGGCCTTGGAATGTGTTCAATCACATCCCAGAGAGTAATAATATCGAGACTTCCTTTTTCAATCCCGCTGGATTGAACCATGCCCTCAAAAACGGTATCCTGCCCATTTTTTTCCCGGGCAAATTTTACTGCCCTCGGAGACATTTCATATCCTTTCACTTCCCAGCCGGGAAAGGTTTCCCGAACATGCTTCACAAAAAAACCCAGACCGCAGCCCACATCCAGAAGCCGACCTTCTTTCTTATGAATGAAAGTAGAACTGAACTGTTCATAAATTGGCCTGTGAGCCAGATCCCACCAGTCCAGATCGAAATCTTCTCCTTCATCCCAGTAGCCGGCATAATGTTCTTCCTGCTCATAGGTAGAATACGTATGTCCGCAGTTCTCGCATCGGACAATGGGAATTCCATTTTCATTAAAAACTTCCCTATACTTATCGCTTAAACAGAGATAACAATTCGTATTCACTTTATCTGCTTCCCTTTTTCAAATTTATTTTGTCCATTGGATAGACTGGCTCTAATTTGTATGCCTTATTTCTTTTGATTCAAATGGGCTCCGGTTTTGTAGGGAGCAAGGTGCTTCACTCTCGGAATTGAAATTTTGATTTCAGATGCACTTCCGGCAGGACGCAGAGAAATCACTTTGCGCTCTCCTGTTTCGATGCCCGGAAGATGAGCCGGAGCCTGACTTTTTTGATTTGTCGGTTTATAGGGACTCGGAGTAATGGCTCTCGAATAGGGAGTTCCGCCATTATCCTGAACAGGAGGAGCAGTTGCAACCTGTGGTTTGGGCTTTTGAGCTTCTAACCTGGAAAGGATGTTTTTCGCTAATTTCAGTTCTATGAAATTGGGTTCCGAGGTAAGTTTCCATTCTCTATAATAAAAGCGAGAGCCCTGTAGTCCCGATGGAAAATTAACCTGTCCTCCTGGTTTGCTTTCCCCTTCTTTAGGTGGAGCCGGGTTTAAACGTTCCAGATCAACTCTCATCCTGGAAGTATAATATTCTTTCTTTTTTTCATTTTCTAATTTTATATTCTCTTCTAAAAATTTTAACTTCTCTTCCTCTGTAGCTTTCGTAAGCCAGGGGTTTTTATCTACAAACAGGTTCAGTTTTTTTTGCAGGCTTCCTTCCTTTTCCTGAATATCTTTTTGAATACCGGAAAAGATCTGGGTCTGGATATCCGGACAGGGAGTTTCATTTGGATCCCGGTTTTTATCACAGACTTCTGCCATGAAGGGTTGAAGATACGTCAGTTCGATATAGGCACTTATGAAAGATTCGTGCTCCGGAAGTTTCTTTAAAGATATTAACTGAGGAAGTGTTGAATCTCTGAAACTCAATTTCAGAGGACTTGATGAGGAATTTTGCTTTTGAACCTCATGAATCAGGAGAGGTTTTTTTATTAGGATTTCTCCACGAGAATTACGAATTATAAGAGAATGTTCCAGAATTCTTCCTTTTTGAATTTCCTCTACAAGATGAAAGCCGGACTCTTTGTCCTTGATTTCTACAATGAAGTAAGGTTTACCGGACTTATCTTCTTTTACCTCAATAAATTTTTCATCCTTCTGAGGAGAAATACGAATAGCTTTAAGGGATAACTTATCTGGATAAACGGGATAGTCAGAAATAAACTTTTCATTTTTTAACAGGAAGTTTTTACAGTTATTAAGTAAAAAGAAACTCATAAAAAAAAGAAATAGGACTCCCATGGGAGGACGTGAAATCATAAAATTCATGATTTCAGGGATGAAGCTTCCAGATTAATTTTCAACAAAAAAACCACCCGGAATTTAAACTCCATGGTATAGTAGTTTTCGGATAAACAGATTTTGAAGTAAGCAAGCCAGCTTTTTACCTATTCCCCGGCCCCTTGGCTTCGGCTCAGACTTACGTCATCGCTCAGCCGGCGGGCGGCTACTGCCCTTCGGCTACTCTACGAACCGCGAGCCAACGGCGAGTCGAAGTATAGCCCGATAAGAAAAGCTTACGCTTGCTACCCTTATTCTATATTTTTAAACTTACTTTCTATTAGACCGAATAATTTTTGTCTGTAGCTTGACTTCGGTATTCCCTTCAGCCGGACGCTGTGCGCATGCTCAGCAACCACATCCGGCTGGGAAAAAAGGGCACCGCCCTGTGCTTGGCTTCGGCTCGTTTCACTCTCTCAGCCAGCGCAGAGCGACCCCTGAGCAAGCGAAGCGCGTCGAAGGGTAGATTATTTATTTTATTTTCTTTTTTTCAAGGACTCCGGGTTTCTCCTGTCATGCCATACGGCTATAATCGAAACCAAAGTTTCTTTGAGAACATAATAGAGGGAGAAAGGAAAACGCTTTAGTCTTGTTTTCTTCACAGTAGGAGATATATTGCTATGCGTCTCTACAGTGCTTCACCTATAGGTACAATGTGAATAAGCTTGTATATTATGAACTATTTCACGATCTAGAAGAAGCTATCCATAGAGAAAAGCAGATAAAAGGATGGAGAAGATCTAGGAAAATTGATTTGATTGAGTCTGTGAATCCTGAATGGAAGGAACTTTTTGATGATATGGTGTTTGAGTAAACTACGTCATTCTGAATTGAGCGTAGCGAAAATGAAGAATCTCACTGGGTTTTGCATGGTGCTTGTCCTTGTGGGATCCTTCACTACGTTCAGGATGACGTGGTAGTGTCGTGGGATGAGAATACGTCATTCTGAATTGAGCGTAGCGAAAATGAAGAATCTCACTGGGTTTTGCATGGTGCTTGTCCTTGTGGGATCCTTCACTACGTTCAGGATGACGTGGTAGTGTCGTGGGATCCTTCGTCCTACGGACTCAGGATGACGCGTGGTAGCTACGCCAGCATACTCATCGCCCTACTCCACATGGCTACGAGTGTCCAGGCTGTACCGCTGACTAGGAAGCCTATCAGTGCCCACTTTAGTGCATCTTTTGCTGCAGAGAAACCACCCTCGCCTCCTGCTCTGATGTACTTGATACCTGCTACGAATACACCCAGTATCGCTGCTACGAAAGCCATGCGATAAAAGAATGTAACGATACGGTTGATCCAGTTTAGGATAGACCACTCACTACGACCTTTGGATCTAAAGTCTAGGATCTCCTGAGCATGGAATGGTGCACAGTCGATATTGTATTGCAATACTCCTCCGTCCTCTGCATTGCCTGTCTTGATAGTACCGTCTTTGTTTTCACAGTTGGCATATATCTGACGGTTGAAGGATTCTTGTACTTTTTTTTCGTCTTTTTTCTCCAAAGGATTAGCAGTGTCTGATGATGTATTCTCTTGTGCAAATATAAAGTCTGTTGGCAGAAGTGTGTTGAATATTAATACAATTGTAAATATTTTTATAATCATTCTATAACTATTATTATACAAAAAACATCTAGATATAGTTTTTTAGATTGATCTTTATTATAAATTATTTTCTAATGTAAGCGTATCATGAACCCACCTTCCCAAATCCTGGGAACCGTGTTACACTGGCTTCATGAAGACAATACAAAACTGGGAAGAACATATCGAGAACTGGCAGGCAAGCGGCAAGAGCTGCATGGCCTATTGTAAAGAGCATAGTCTATCTTATTCATCCTTCAGATACAATCTGAAGAAGTCTACAAAACCCGTAAAGGTAAGTCCAAAAGAATATCCCTTCGAAGACCTCGGATTTTTGGAATACGAACAAAAGGAAGAGAACTCAGAACAAAGTCCTCTATTGAGTATCAGTGTCAATCAGGAAGGGATGATAGAATGTAAGATAAATCTAAGATTCCAAGTTATGATTTGGGATTTCTCATGAGACGTCGTGTATTTATACGTCCTGGAGTGACGGATATGAGAAAATCAATAAATACACTTACTCAGTTGGTTCAGACAGAAATGAACTTATCACCCTTTGATAAGAGTCTGTTTATATTCTGCAATAAGCGCAAAAACATGTTGAAAGTCTTATATTGGGATAAGAATGGGTTTTGTCTCTGGCAGAAGAAACTGTCCAAACAAAAGTTTCCCTGGGTCAATACGGATGAGGAAGTAAAAGAGATTTCAAATCAACGCTTGCTCTGGTTACTTAAAGGAATAGATTTTTTTAAGGAGCATAAAGAAGAAAAATATCTAAAAGTATAAAATAATTCTTTACAGATGGTATGTGGGAATAAACATATCATCTGTAATATTCATGAAATCTACCGAACTTCCAACAGGCATTAAAGAATCACATAAAATAATTCAGCAGCAATATGAAAAGCTTCAGGAATATTCTAAGATTATCAAATCTCTTGAATCTCTAAACAAATTGAAAGATGAGAAAATAGAGTATTACAGAAACCAGTTGTATAATAAAAAATCAGAGAAGTGGACACCTGAAGAACAAAAACAGGCACTACTCTTCAACGAAGCAGAACAAATAGTTGATGAAGAGAAAACTATTTTAGTAAAAGAGCATAGAAAGAAGAAAAAAAAGCGCGGAAAGCGAGACGGCCTGGATCCAAACTTACCGAGAGAAGAAGTGATTCTTGACCTCGAAGAACACGAAAAGGTATGTGGCTGTGGTTGTATGCTGACAGCTTTAGCACATTCAGAAGTTCTTGAAAAGCTGAAGATCATCCCGGCTCAGTTTGTAGTTGTGAAGACGATTCGACCTCAATATGTTTGTAAGAAATGCGAAGGTAGCGGTGATGAAAATCGTCCCGGTGTAAAATCAAAACCTCCGGTTCCTCAGCTTATTCCCAAAGCGATTCTGCATCGTGATAGTCTGGCATATATGATTGTTCAAAAGTATTGCGACCATCTTCCTATAAACAGAATATCTAATATATTAAAACGTTTAGGTGTAAGTATTTCAAAAGCTACTATAGCAAGAAATTTTATAACGATTGCAGAAATGCTTGAGCCAATAACAAATCAAATTTTACAACTAATACAATTCGCTCATGCTATTCAGATAGATGAAACTCGCTTACAGGTAGTCAGTGAGCCGGGTAGAAAAGGAACCAATTTATCCTGGATGTGGTGTTTTCGCAGCGGTCTGGTAGGCGAGACTGAGAGAGCAGTATATTTTCATTATGACCAATCGAGAAGTGCAAAATTTCTAAAAGACTTTCTATTTGGCTACAAGGGAATCATTCAAACCGATGGTCTTGGAACCTATAATGCACATTTATCTTCTATTGTTTCTGAAGATGAACATGCCGGTTGTAATGTTCATGCAAGAAGGAAGTTTACTGATATTTATAAATCGATTAAAAATAATAAGTCTGTAAATCACATATTAGAGGAATATAACAGACTCTATAGATTAGAAGAATCTTATTATCAATTAAAAATACACCATAATAAAGATAAACTCGAAAAGCGACGGCAAAGACATAGCCTTCCAATAATGGAACGAATGAAAGCTTTTATTGCGAGTGAACTCTCGGTTATGGAACCTTCAGGTGATCTATATAAAGCAATGAGATATTTTATATCTCATTATGATAAATTAATAATATTTATATATAATGGGAATATAACACCTGATACAAACCTGGTAGAAAATGCCATTCGTCCATTTGCACTGGGAAGAAAGAATTGGTTATTTGCCTTTTCCCCTGAGGGAGCAAAGGCAAGTGCAATTTACTATGCTCTGATCGAAAATGCAAAATTATGCGGTCTGGATCCTTACCAATATCTTAAAACCGTTTTTGATGAGATAGTGGAAAATCCCAATTTCGATCCGAAAGATTTGACTCCGCAGGCTATCGCAAAGAAACAAAAAGAAGAATCCAGAACAACCACAACTTAAATCTACCTCCGGGCCAAGCACTGCCGGGGGTGGGTTTATGATACGCTTACTTTCTAATTATCTTTAGTGTAACTATATTCTTTAGTTACTAGATTTAATTTGTTGGTGTATTTCTTACCGTCTTTTTCTGTACTATAAATAAATATATTGCCGTCTAGGTCAATTTTTGTTATTGAATAATCTTTTTCATAAAGTCCACCAATAGCTGTTGTTGCTCTTGTGACTTGTACTGGAGTAAATCCTGCCCCTGTCAAACCAACGCGTAAAACTGCTTTAGCAGTACGCATATTGTAATCTTCTAAAGCCCTTAGCGTTCTTCCACCTATACTACAAGCCTTATCATCTGGGCTGTCACAGTGTTGTAGTTCTACTTCGTAGAGTTTGTTGTCGGTTACTTTTTTCTGTATCTTGTTACTACGCTCGCTAGGAGTTGCTATGTTGTTTTTTTGGTTTGAGCTAGGTTTATTGATGTTTGGATTTTTGTCCGATGTATCTTCTGTGCCTGCTGGTTTGTCCCCTGCTGGGTTGGTTGGGGTTGATTTGTCTGCAGATACAAAGTATCCAGCTGCTACTAATAATCCTCCTCCTATCAATCCGGCAATTGTTTTCTGCAACCCCGTAAAGCCTTTTTTTGCTTTTTCTGTTGGTGTTTCTTCCTTCACTTCTTTTTTCTCCTCTGGTTTATTATTGGTATATAGGAATTTACTCAAAGTTTAAAGTCCAATGTCTACCCAAAAATCTTATGGCTTATAAATAAGTTACTTCCCATAAGGTGATATATGTCCTATTGCTCCATGGGTAACTTATTGTTAAGACTTAAATTTCGGAAAAATTCCAAAATAAATTCTAATCAAAAAAACGATCCCCATTAAGGACTTCGTAAGTGTTTCATAAACCCACCCCCGGTTGCAACATCTCTTTACCCATAAGTTTTTTACCTATCCCCCTCTTTCCCCCTTCCCTAATTCGTTCTCTCGCTTCGCTCATGCTTTAGCGTGGGGAAACGGGGAAATGAGGATTTAAAAAAATCTTAAAAATTATCCCAAAAGTCCAGTTTCAGTTCCTGTTTAATAGAAAATTTTTGTTCCTTCTGTGCATTTTCAAACCCTTTATAGTAGGAGATCATAAAATGAAACAGAAAGATACGGAAAAACAGAACGGACTTCTACCCTTACATAGCGATATTGTATTTAAGATATTTTGCATAAAGTATCCGCACTTGCTGACTGACCTTTTAAACTCGGTTCTCGGTTTTGAAGGTAACCAAAAAATTACCCGGCTAAAAATATTAAACCCGGAAATTCCCGGAGACCTTATGAGTGATAAGTTGTCGGTTCTGGATATACACGCAAAGAATAAAAACAAACAATATTTCGGAATCGAAATGCAGGCCTTTCCCCAAAAATTTTATGGAAAACGAATCCTGTATTACTGGGCAAAGCTTTATTCTCAGCAAATAGTTCGAGGAAAGAAATACTCGGACTTAAAACCGGTTTATTCCGTTTCTTTTTTGAATTTTAAGCTTCTGGAAACAGAAAACTACCATTCGATTTTCCGGGTTCTCGAAGCAGAAGGCAGAGAAATAGCCTTGACGAAAGACCTCGAAATCCATATTTTAGAATTGAAGAAATTCCTGAATACATCCGGAACTCAGGAGTCTAATTTAGAAGATTGGATATATCTCATCCAAAAAGCCGAGAAATTAAAGGAAGAGGACGTGAAAAAGCTCAAAATCAAAAACCCCGTGATTCGTGAAGCCGTTGAAGCTCTTCAGGATATTTCTCTCGACAGAAAAACAAGAAACTACTACGAGATGCGCCTGAAAACAGAAAGAGACCACGAAGCCACTATCGAGTATGCTTTCGAGGAAGGACTCAAAAAAGGAAAGGAAGAGGAACGCCTGCTGGCCGAGAGACAAATTGAAAAAGAACGAAAAAGAGCCGAGCATAAAAGTAAACTCAGGACTGCGATAAAAATGAAACGTGCAGGCTCCTCTTTAGATTTCATCTCAGAAATGACCGAACTCCCGGAAGCCTATCTGGAGAAGTTTTTTCGGAAAGCGATTAGAAATTAAGAAATAGGAATTAGTAATTTACTAATCCCTAATATCTAAATACTAATCACTAAGTTTACCTATCCCCCTCTTTCCCCCTTCCCTAATTCGTTCTCTCGCTTCGCTCATTTACAGGGCAGGGGAGGTCTTATTTGGCGGACTATGCTGTTTTGATACCAGGCCGGTCTATCCCTTTCCGTTTCGGAGAGGGATTTGGTTAAGTAGAGCTTTCTAATTCTGGTAGATAGGGAGAGGTATACAGTAACTTGTTAGATTATCATAATATTAGAAGATGCTTTCTCTTAAGCCCATGTTTCAACGTGGGGTTAAGGAGGATTTAAAAAAATCTTAAAAATTATCCCGAAAGTCCAGTTTCGATTCCTGTTCTATAAAAATTTTTTGTTCCTTCTGTGCATTTTCAAACCCTTTATAGTAGAGGGTCACATGAACAAACGAAAACTCCAAAAAACCTTTGATGAAGTATTTAAGAAAAGAGCCATATCGTTTTTCTCAAAGTTTGCAAAGGTTGAAACGGAATATGAATTACACAGGCTTCCGAGAAAACTCGATGTCCTTGTGATTGAAAGCGATAAACCTATAGGTAAACACCTCGACTTAATGAACTATTTTCAGGAATTCAATATCATCGAGTTCAAGTCAGAAAGCCAGGGCGTAAAACTACAGGATATATATAAAACTTTATATTATATCTCGGCTTTTATCCTGCGGAAAAAAGAAAAGGGATGTTTAAGCTTTACTCTTATCACGACAAAGAAGCCAAAGCGATTTTTGGAGGCATATCATTTCTTTGAAAATAAAAGAGGACTTTATGTCATGGAAATTCCGGGGATTACAAAGATACACTGTATCGTAGTTTCAGAACTGGACAAAAACTCTGACCGAGAACTGGAGTTTTTGCAAATATTTGGCTTCGATACAAAATATTTTGTTTTCACAAAATATTTCACTCAGCCGCCGAGAATCCAATACGGTTGCTGAGTGAAATTTATTGCTTTTGCAATAAATTTAGTATCGAAGCAACTTTACAGAGAAGAAGTTGAGTCTATACTAAAGGAGATGGGAAAAGATATGACTGCTATAGAAGAAAGAGTCTGGGAATTAGCTGAAGAATTCGGAATCCGGGAGAAAAGTATACAGGAGGGCAGAGAACAGGAACGCTTCTTTGCTCAGAAAGAAATTGAGAAAGAGCGAAAACGCGCAGAAAAAGCAGAGCATAAAAGTAAACTCAGGACTGCGATAAATTTAAAGAAAGAAGGAGCTGAGTTGAAATTCATTTCTCGTATTTCTGAACTTCCCGAAGCTTATTTGGAAAAATTTTTTATGCTTCGGCTCAGACTTAAGTCATCGCTCAGCCGGCAACACCCTTGAAGATAGGTCATTTATTTTATTTTCTGTTTTTCGGATATTCAAAAATTCTTCTGCTAAAATTATAATGTGCCACAGTCATTGAGCTATGGACGTGAGATTTCACCTTTTTTAAGCTTTTAAAAGTCCGGTTTCATCTGGAGCTTGACTCTTTATAGAAGTTCTATTATAAATACATTGGAGATTTTCCTAAAAGAATAAATAGAAGGATATTAAATGAAGAATATTATTTTAGTAAGCATATTCATATTTGTTTCTTTGTTTTCTACAAATTGCAAAGAAAGCAAGTCAATCGATTCCAGGACCACTTCTTCTGATAATCAAACTGTATTCAAATATGTTACTCCCAAAAGTGGTTTGATTATGAGAAGTAAACCTTCAACATCCGGTAAAAAACTTGGATTAATTCCTTTTAAATCTAAAGTAAAGATAATTGAGGAATCTAAGGAGGTATTAACTATTTCCGGGGCAACCGGTAGATGGACAAAGGTTAATTATAACAAGCAAGATGCTTGGGTTTTTGGAGGATTTTTAGGAGATGAACCTTCTGATTCAAATGAAAATTTAGATTCTGGAGAATTTTTTGGAGATAAAGACAATCTTAAAAATTATGAAGCGGCTACGAGTCTTTTCAAAAAAGCTAAAGAGGTTAAAAAATCATCCAAAGAAGAAGCGTTGAAACTCTTTAAAGAAGCGAACCTGAAAAGGTCAAAAATTGATTTAGCTAAAGAAAAAACGAGTTCTTTTAATAGGTATGATATTTTAGATTCGTTTGATTCTGATATTGAATACCAACTTGTAGAAATCGAGCATTGCTCTAAGGATAATGTACAGAAGAAAGAATTTGGTTCTATGGATGAAGCAATAAAATTTGCAAACTCTGCTATTAAAGAAAAAAATTTAGATGCATTGGTATCTATAACAGGTTGCGTACTTGCGACCGGTAGATATGGAACTGAGTCATTTCCAACCTATTCGCCCGCAAGAAAAAGGCTCAAGGAAATGTTAGATAAAAATGAATTAAAGCCGGAAGAGATTGACCCTGAAAAACCGGAAGAATATAAAAACTTAGTAAATTTAGGATATCTTTTTGTTTTTGAAAAGGATGAAAAAACTAAGAAATGGAGTTTATTTATGGTGAGTAACGATTAATATGTAAGCTAAATGATTTAGTGAAACATACTCTTCATTCTAATTCAAAGAAAAGACTTGAAAAAAAAGGGTGCTTGGCTTCGACTCAGACTTACGTCATCGCTCAGCCGGCGGGCGGCTACTGCCCTTCGGCTACTCTACGAACCGCGAGCCAACGGCGAGTTGAAGTATAGCCCGATAAGAAAAGCTTACGCTTGCTACCCTTATTCTATATTTTTAAACTTACTTTCTATTAGACCGAATAATTTTTGTCTGTAGCTTGACTTCGGTATTCCCTTCAGCCGGACGCTGTGCGCATGCTCAGCAACCACATCCGGCTGGAAAAAAAGGGCATCGCCCTGTGCTTGACTTCGGCTCGTTTCACTCTCTCAGCCAGCGCAGAGCGACCCCTGAGCAAGCGAAGCGCGTCGAAGGGTAGATTATTTATTTTATTTTCTGTTTTTCAAAGACTCCGGGTTTCTCCTGTCATGCCAGACAGCTACTATCGAAATCAGGGTTTCTTTGAGAACATAGTAGAGGGAGAAAGGAAAACGCTTTAGCTTTGTTTTCTTTACCGAAGGAGATGTATTGCTATGCGTCTCTACAGTGCTCTCTCCCATCTTTTTTCCCAGCTTTTCGGCTGTATCAAAAACCTCATTAGCAAACTCTAAACCCAAACCTTTCTTCTGCTTTTCATACCAGAGAAAGGAGTCTTCCAAATCCTTCTTGGCTTCCGGTTCAAACCGATAGCTCTCTCCTTTTTTGTCTTCATTTTCCATGAGAAACCCCCTGAAGACTCCCATTCAAATCTCTTTCCACTTCTTCCCTTGAAAAACCGGGATGAGGGTTTTCTTCCATACGCTTTAAGCGGATTTCAAGTTCAGTCCTGCGTTCTTCTTCGTTTACATTGGGTTCATCCTCGAAAACTACAACGACTGTGTAAGTTCCGGGTTCTACAGCCTGCGGTAGCTTGGTGGTGAGGGTTCCATCCTCGGCGACCGTGGCTTCTACTTCGTAGTGTTGCATAACTATGCTCCTTAAATTTCCAAGCTCACTACTAAGTACTTGACCGAGAGGTCTTACTTGCAGAAAACTTAGATTGGTGATATAGTCATTATATATAGATATATAGATTAAAATCAAGTAAAATATCGATTTTTCTATCAATAAAATGAAAAAAGAAAACTACAACGAGTTATTTAATTATTTAAAAGTGACACAAAGGGGTTTTGCAAAAGAATTTAGTATTTCCCAATCCACTATTAGTGATATTGTGAATGGAAAGGTAAAGACACTACCAGTTGAAATAATTTACCGACTCAATAAGGAATATGGAATAAGTCTTGATTGGTTAGTAAAAGGTGAGGGTCAAATGTTCGATGTTGGAAGTAAAGATTCTCTAACAAAAGAAGAAGAGGAGCTTTTTCAGGAAGTCAGAAAAGACCCCAAACTCTTAGTTCTCATAAAAAGCTTAATCGAAACTCTAAAGAAAACGTATAAATGAAAATTATAATATTACAGAGCTATTTTCGTATATAGTAGAGGGTTTATATTATGATAACAGAATATTTCTGCTATAGTCTCGAAAACAAAAAAGTGTACCCTTTTTTAGTTCCAAAAAGGGGGGAGGTTAGAAGTTTTTTGAAAACTTTTACTAAACAAATACTTACAAAAATGGGTAAAAAAAGGCCGTTTTTCGCTATAACAGAGGGCGAAAAAAGTGTACCCTATTTTCGGGTCAAAAAAGGGTTAGGGTACACTTTGACACAAAAATTTGTGCTTGATACTATATTCAGAGTATTGTACAATGGCACCATGCCACGATGCTGTGGAAATGGATAATCGGACTCGTAGAGTGTTGAAACCTTTCGTTCTTCTTATATATAAATCAGCCCTCTTCTTTGGTGGAAATGGATAATCGGACTCGTAGAGTGTTGAAACTTAACAGGGTAAATTCAGCCTTCTCTTGTCGATTCTTCAGTGGAAATGGATAATCGGACTCGTAGAGTGTAAAATAGCTGTTAGCTGGAAAATTAATCGGACTGTTTAGCTGCCAGCAATCAGCGGGTCAGCGGTCAGCTTTTTACCTATCCCCCGGCCCCTTGGCTTCGGCTCAGACTTACGTCATCGCTCAGCCGGCGATCTCCTTTTGCGTTGCTTCAATTCAACCGGCTACTGACAGACTGTGTGAAAAGTCTCGTTATTGAATATTTTTTGTTTGTCAGGAATGTAATGTATATAGAAAATTTCCTTATAACGATAAAGAGTTATAGGTGCAGCTATGAATTATATACAAGGAACTTCTCGAGAACAGATAGTATTATACAGTGAATGTTTGGATAACGTCATAAAAGAAGATAGTCCGGTAAGGGTTATTGATGCCTATGTTGATAATCTCGATCTTAAAAAATTGGGTTTTAAAATTCCAAAGTTAGAAACAGGTAAACCACCATATAATCCACATGATTTACTAAAAATATATTTATACGGATATATAGAACGAATCCGAAGTAGCAGAAAATTAGAGAAGGAATGTAATAGAAACCAGGAACTTAGGTGGTTAACAAAGAATCTCGCCCCGGATTTTAAGACAATAGCTGATTTTCGAAAAAATAATAAAGATGGAATAAAAAATATCTTCAAAGAGTTTTTATTCTTTTGCAAGAAAATGAATCTACTAACTCTTTCAATAGTTGGAATTGATGGAACGAAGCTAAGAGCACAGAACGGACAAAATAATGTATTTAAAAGAGAGCGTATTGAAAATATCGAGCAAAATATAAAATCCAAAATACAGGAATATTTGGAGGAATTAGAATTGAATGATATTTCCGAAGCAAATGAACTAAATCTTAAAGATGGAGATGAAGCCAGGGATGTATTAAATAAACTAAAAAGACTAACGAAATACAATGATAAAGTGAAAGGGATTCGGGAATTATTTGAAAACGACCCGGAACTACAGGTCTATTTTGCTAACGACACAGATTCAAGATTTCAAAGTGACAAAGGAAAAATTCGTCCTGGATATAATGCCCAAACTGCAGTGGATAATACAAATAAGTTGATTATTGCAAATGATGTATCGCAAAAGTCAAATGACCTGGAACAAATGACTCCTATGATTGAAAAAGTCCAGTCGATAAAAGAAGAACTTAAAATAGAAAATGAGACAAATGCAGTAATGGATTCCGGATATTTTAGTGAAAAAGAAATAATGAATAATAAAGATAAATCGGGGATAAATATTATAGTACCAGATACCAAATCTGCACTGGATAGTAATAATAAGCGTGAATGTAAAAGTAATCCTGATAAACTTCCTGCAAAAGGATATGAAATCCAGGATTTTGTTTATGATAAAGAGCGGGATATATACGTATGTCCGGCAGGAAAAGAATTAAATAGACAAAATGAAAATCCAAGACAGACGTCATACGGGATTTATGTAAATGAGTATAAATGTAAGGAATGTAAAGATTGTTTTCATAGAGCAAAATGTACCAATAGTAAAACTGGACGAACTATTCGGGTCTCGATAAACCGAGAGACAATGGATGATTTTAAAAAAGAGATGGGGAACGAGGAAAATAAAAAGCTAATTCGTAAACGTAAGGAGATTGTGGAACACCCATTTGGCACTATAAAGAGAAATTTGGGGTTCACTTACTTTATACAAAAAGGAATTAGAAGCGTTCAGGCCGAATTTAGTTTCATATGTTTTGCTTATAATTTTAAAAGAGTCATAAATATTCTGGGAATAAGGGCTTTTATAGATGCTGTAAATGCAAAATAGTAGGAATAATAGATTTTTATTTGATGGATAGCAATGAATTTTCTCTCTTTTATGACTTATAGTAAATTTATTTACTAAAAACCAATTTGGAATGATTGGTTTTTAGTTTTTTTAGTAAGAACCGAGTTCGTCAATATCTACAGGTTTTTTTTTGCTCACTTTTCACACAGTCTGTGAGCGAGCCAACGGCGAGTCGAAGTATAGCCCGATAAGAAAAGCTTTTCTACAAAGAAGGGAAGACTTTTTATTAAGGTCATTCTTATATTACAAGAGGATTCGGATAATAGAGCCTTTCCCGAGGGCGTGGGTTTGAGCCACGTCATCGGGTTATTAGCCCGGAAATGGAACGGTCACGACCGTTCCTTACGTTTGCTACCATATCTCATGTATTAGAAGAAGCTTTCTCTTAAGCCCACGTTTTAACGTGGGGGTACGGGGGATTGTAGTCACGACCCGGAGACAATCCGGTCTTTTTTTTAGCTCAATCTAAAAAGAACTTCCCTGTATATTGCATTTCTATCTTTTAAATAATCCAATGAAAGGAGAAAACAGCCAAAATATGAAATATATGTTTACAAAAAGAAAGAAATGAATAGTTTTGCTTTGAGGGAGAGACTTACGTGCAAAAAACCATTACTTTCGACTGTGAAGTGATTACCCCTATGTTCTGCGGCGGTGCGAATCCGCAGGAAGTAGAACTACGGCCACCCGCGATAAAGGGAGGACTCAGGTTCTGGTGGAGAGCCATGCACGGGGACTGGCCTCTTGATAAGCTTAAAACCGAAGAAGCGAAGCTATTCGGGGGGACAGAGAAGCTTTCCTATAGAGAAGATGGCAGGCGAGTTGATTATGAGCCTGCAAAGAGTTGTTTCACTGTTGAAGTCCAGGATAAGGGGCTTCAGGTTCTATCAAAAAACCATCTTCCTGTTTTAAAACCCGAATGGCATCCGGATTACTACGATGATTATAAAACAAAGAAGACCGATCTCTTAAAATACATGGCCTATGGAACTTATGACTTTCACAAAGGTTTTCATGAGTATTATTCTGTAGGAAGTAATTTTTCTATTCTACTGACTCTTTCAGAAGGTAGAATCAAGCACCAGAAACTGGAAGTTGATACTGTCAGAAAAGAATTGATATATTGTATGCGCTTATTCTCTACTTTCGGAGGCATCGGACAGAGAAGCCGAAATGCACTGGGTTCTTTTAAGATAAATAGAATAGATGCTAAAGAAGTGGACTACGTGGGAATTTCTGCTCTCAGAAAAGGAGAAGAAGGAAAGTATTCTCACTTCTCCGCAAATGCCAGGCTTTTCAAGACAAGGAAATTATATGATAAATGGGAAGAGGCATTTAAAGAAATAGCTGAGGTCTATCGCAAAGCAAGACTTCAAACAGAAGGCACAAAGTGGAAGTTTCAGAAGCGCGTTTATATTGCTTCTCCCTTACAGCAGGCAAAACCCTATGAAAGAGTATTGGATAGACACGCCAAACCTTTTTTCATGAATATTAGAAAAGAAGGGAATCAGTTTGCAGGTTATATGCTGTTTTTACCCTCTTATTTTGTAGATAAAAGTGTAGAATTAAGTAATAAGAACTTATTTGTAATGAATGCCAGAGGGAAAAATATTAAAGATATGCCGGACCACCAGAGAGCCAATCATAATTTTCATTTAGTTTGTAATGAATTTATAGAAAAGGCTCTGAATAAGAAAGAGAAAGAGTTTTTAGAAGAAGTTTAATGAAAGAATACCTGTTATTATTATCGATTTCACCCGTCCAAAGTTTTATCGAAGCTTCCAGAAAAACTGTAGATCTATTTAACGGAAGCCAGATTTTATCAGATTTGATAGATGGTGTAAATAAGAATTCTGATTTTATTAATAAAGACCTGATAATCTTTCCTGAACAGAGTTTATCATCTAAACCCAACCGTTTATTAGCAATTGTGCAAACAGATAATCCTATGGAATATGGAATACAGCTAAAAAACTATATTACAGAAACACTACTGATAGGCAAAGCTAACAAAACACTTGGAGAACAGCTTACAGAGGATAGTATCAAACAATTTAAAGATCACTTTCAAATTAACTGGAATCTCCTTGAATATTCCAAAGAGAATTACCATGAATTGTTCTGGACTATAGAGAGAGAACACTCTGCTATGAAAATGCAACGTGAAGTTTCATACTTTTCAGAGACAGGAAGAAAATGTGCTCTCGATGGAAAGTATAATGTAAAGTTTTATAGAAAAACAGAGACAGAGAATGATGAAAGAAAGCTTTATAACAATAAGTTATTCCAAGAAAAAGATAGTGTAGAGATATTTGCCTATGAAAACAGTTCTAAAAAACTTCAACCCGGTGAAGGGCTTTCGGCTGTCAGCTATTATAAGAGGATGTATAACAACGAGCACTTTTCTTCTACTGCCGGAATTGCTTTGATGGAGCAAATAAATAATACAAATGTAGGCACCCTTTGTAAAATAAATAATTACTTCAAAAAATTTGATGAATCAATAGAAAATCATCAATTATTATATGAAGAAAATCTAACAGAAGAGTATTTTAGAAAAAATGGATATTCTAATTTCCTCGAAAAGCTTTCCTCTCTTCAGAATGAAAGAAAAGATCTTGAAAAGTGTATCAAGGAAAATACAGGTTTTAAACAGCTTCATAAATACTATGCCATGATTCTTTTTGATGGTGATAGTATGGGCGCCTTTCTATCGGGAGAGACCTTAGAAGAAAAACCGGAAGGTGAAGAGTTTCAGGAGTTTCATAAGTATGTGTCTCAATGTCTGGGTGAGTTTGCAAGCTATGCAAAAAATTATTTGGATTCCGAAAACAGGGGCAGAACAGTCTATGCTGGTGGTGAGGATTTTTTGGGCTTTATTAACTTAGTTCACCTGTTTGAGGTTATGCGAAATTTAAGAATCAAGTTTAAATTAATGGTATTTCAAAAGATCAAAAAAATCTATTCTTTAAAAAAAGAGCTGACCTTTTCAGCAGGAATTGTAATTGCACACTATAAAATCCCTCTCTCTGTAGTTCTCGGACAGGTACGAAAAGCAGAGAAAAGAGCCAAATCAGTAGATGGAAAAAATGCTTTTGCCATATCGGTGTTGAAACACTCCGGGGAGAGACAGGAAGCGGTCTGGAAATGGGGGGAGAAGAAAAATGTTTTAAAGCCTATTCAAAAGATTTATAAACATTTTTATGATAAACAATTCTCTTCAAATTTTGTTAAAGTGCTAAGCCGGGAGTTTTCGCTTCTATATGAGAAAAATGGGAAATATTTCAATCAGGAACATGTTCGAGCTGAACTGAAAAGATTGTTAAAACGTGCCTATCTGGGTAATAGAGAAAATAAAGAAAAGAAAGAAAAGAATATAGAAGAAATGTATAGTTTTCTGAATATGCTTCTATCAACTAGAACATCCAGTCTGAAGCATTACTTAATAACTCTAAATATTATCGATTTCATGATAAGGAAAATAAGCTAATGCAATGTTTAGAAATTAAACCATTAGACCCGGTATTTTTTAGAAACTCTGCTCCTTTTACTATGGGGGATGAAACAACAGCACAGGAGATGTTTCCACCAAATCCTTCTGTGATTTATGGTGCTATAAGAGCCAGTTTTTTTAATGAAGGAAATATATCACTAGCTGAGATAAGAAAAAAAACAGAAAAATTGAAAATAGAATCTATCTATTATAAAAAAGGAAATAAAGCAGGTTTTTTAATTCCCTTACCGGCAGATATTTGTAAGATAAAAAAAAATAACAAAATTGATAATTATATTTTAAATTCACTCTCAGATTTTAAAAGTGAAGCATTGAAAGGTAAGAAATACATAACACCGGGTGATCAAAAGGACATTAGCGAAGTTATAGAAAATGCCTTTTTCGAATTAAACTTAAAGAAATATATTCTTGGAAGCATAAAGAATGAATCTAAAGTTTCTGGTATTGTTCCTTTTGATTCTATAACAATGAATGAAGCAAAAATAGGAATAGGTAGAGATAATATAAGTCGGAGTTCGGAAGAAGGAAAATTATACAGGACGGATTTTATACGATGGGAAGGAGAGAATAAAGAATCCGATCTGTCTTTAATTGTAGCAATTTCAGGGCTTAACTTACCGGATTCTTCCGGATATCTAAAGCTGGGAGGAGAAGCAAAGCTTGCTTTTTATAAAACTATAGAGAGTTTACCTTTTTATTGGAACGAGACAAAACCCAGGTTAAATAAGCAGTATTTTAAATTAGTCTTACTCACTCCTACATTTATTAGGAATGAAGAATTTTTAGATAAAGCAATTTGCAAAATTATAAATAAAGTCCAGTACATAGGTGGTTTTGATATTCGCGATAAAAAACCAAAACCGTTAAGAAAAGCGTATCCGGCAGGTTCGGTCTTTTTCTTTGAAAGCAATCAGTTTTCAGAAGAGAGGAAACAGGAATTGATTGAAACCTATCACGGAAAAGCAAATCTATGTTCTGAGGAAGATCAATTGCAGGGATATGGAATGAGTTTTCTAGCAGATATAGGAGAGGTTAAGAATGGCAAATAAAATACTAATCACTACAGTAGGAACTTCTCTTTTTGAGAATTTTGCAAAATACAGAATGGATAATGAATATGATGTTCCGGCTGAAATAGAATATCTAAAAGATAATACAGATTACAAAGATTGGGATGACGAAAAAGAGAATATTAATAATTTAAAAGAATATATTATAGAATGGATGAATGAGAAAAAAGAAGACATTCATGATTGTTCTGCTGAAATAAAAAGTATTTTAAAGATAAAGGACGAAATAAAAATTGAAAAAGTTTATCTCATAGTCACAGAAACTATCCTTTCCCGCTTAGCAGCAGAGATTATTCAGGAGAAATTAGAAAATGTGAGTATCCAATTTGATTCTCAAAAAGATGTGATAGGAGGTCTGCAGGTAGATGATTTTAATACTTTTAATGAAAAAGGGTTTTTAGGTTTAATTAATCGAATTGAGGAAATTAAATACAGCTATTTTCCGAATGGAGAAACACAGGATAAATTTATACTGAATACTACAGGTGGTTATAAGGCTTTAAACCCTATTATGACGATCATCGGACAGATAGAAAATTGGGATTTAAAATATATTTATGAAGACAGTGATGCGTTAATTACTATCCCCGGAAAGCTGCCTATCAGTTTTAATTGGGATGTTGTAGAAGCTTTTTCTTCCTATATCAGTAAAGAAGGTTTAAAAGAGTATGTGACGAATTCTGAATTAATGAAGGAACTAGTTGAACTTCAGTTGATTGTAGAAAACAAAAACGAAACAGATCCTGAAAAGAAATATCAGGTTTCAATTATAGGACAACTATTGTCCAGATATATAGAAGAAAGGTCAGAGATAAATAAAGGGAATCTGGGTTTGTTCTTAGAATATATTTTATACCGCTACTTTAACGAAGAAGATGTTAAAAAGACGGGGTATAGAACTAAGAGTAAACTAAGCTTTAATGAATATTATAAGTTAAGTGATGAATACGACCCGAATGAATTAGAATACGAAAAGATAGAATTCACAAACTCTAAGAATGATAGAAGTGTTGGAGATATTGATCTTTTTTTAGAAAACCAGAAAGGGAAACCTGTATTATGTGAAGTAAAGTCGTTTAAAGAAGTTGTTGGTTTTTCGTATAATCTAAGCGATAAACAAAAAGATTATTGTTTTAAGATCTTTGCCAGAATAGAAGCCTACCATAAAAATAAGGGACAATATCCGGAAGAGTTTTTACTTATCATTCATAGAACAAGGTATGGAAAAGATCAATCGATTCTGATTTCTATGGATGAGAAAGTAAGGGAAGTAATTGACAACTTTAATTCAAGGATAAACAGGAAATACGATGGGAAAGTGAAGCTTAAAGTAAAAGCTTATTATGTAGATTTAGTTAAAAAGTCTCTCAAAGTAAATTACACAGACTTGCTACAAAATTCAATTAAAGAATCCAACTGGGAGAATATTCTGTGATCTTCCCTAACCCTTCTCCAGAAACCGCCATTTCTGTGTTCCAAAACTTTTTCAGGATATATTAGAGATTCAAAAAGTATTTGCCAAAGAATTTTTATAAGAGGAATAAAATGTTTAAAGAAGCAAAGCCCTTATTTTTAATCTGCGAGACTCCCCTTCATGCCGGTAGCGGTGATGAACTGGGAGTAATTGATTTACCCATACAAAGAGAAAAACACACAAACTTTCCCAAAGTGGAAGCTTCCAGTTTAAAGGGAGCATTACGGGAAAGTTTTGAAAGTAAATGTGATATTGAGAAAGATAGTTATGTACTAAAAGATGATAACTTATTAAAAAAATATCCAAACTTAAATGATCCCTGGATGATGAAATCAAAAAAAGATGGAAAAGAAGTTGAATCGCAAAAAAAATTCCGACTCAAAGAAGCTAAGAAAGAGATATCTGCTATTATATACAACCAGGTAATCTTTCATTTATTCGGTCCGGAAGATGAAGAAAATAATTATGAAGGTGCCCTCGGCTTTACGGATGCTCGCCTCCTTTTCTTTCCGGTAAAGTCTATGAAAAATGTTTTTGCTTATATTACCTGTCCTCGCGTGCTGAAACGTTTTAAAGAAGAAATGGAGATGACAGGACTTAAAGACATCCCTGAACTTCCCAAAAAAGAAACCGTACCTGACAAGTCTCCACTTCTCTTTATTTGTGATAAACAAAAGAAAGTTATATTAGAAGAATTTACCTTTGATTTTACTGAGGATGAAAATGCTGCAAAGTTTGCAGAATGGATTTACAATAACGTTATACAGGATGAAAAACTCAAAACGGATATTGTGGTCTTAAGTGATGAGGACTTTCGGGATTTTGTCACCCACTCAACAGAAGTTATCACCCGAACCAAAATCAATAACGAGACGGGGACGGTTCAAGATGGTCAATTATTCACAGAAGAATACCTACCGCAGGAAAGTATTTTGTATTCCCTCGTAATGGCTTCCCCTATCTTCAATGAGGAAAAAGGTATTTTCCAGAAAGACAGCAAAGAAAAGCAAGCACAGGAAGTTTTAACGTTTTTTCAAACCGGCTTATCTTCAGTTTTTCAATTAGGAGGAAATGCAACAACCGGCAAAGGTTTACTCAGAACCAAATTTTTGGGAGCTAAAAATGATAAGTGAAGATGATAAAAAAAAGGGTCTGAAAGGAATTGAGCAGGGACGGGCGGATTATGCCTATCGTTGTGTGGAAGATGCAAAAAGGGATTTGAAAGAAGATGCGGATAAATATAAATCCTACTGTAAAAAAATCCCCATGATGCTTAAAATAAATGGTTTGGGAAATACAATCGGTTTTATTAAAGCTAAAAAAGAAAAAGCTTATGGTATATTATATAAACAGGTAAGTGAATACTTATATAATGAGAAAAAATGTATCTATCCATTTGATACAGAGCAGGAACTCTTAAAACAAATCATTCAATTAGACACTCCCGAATACAGAGCGATTACCCATGAGCTATTGGCTCTTTTTAGTTGGATGAAGAGATTCTCGGAAGGCTTAATCAAAGGCAAAGAAGATAAGCAAGAGAAAGATCATGCCGAAGGATAGACAACCAAAACAAACACAGGGTTTGGAAAGTATAGGGGAGCATTTTGGTAAAACACCGGAATATACAAAACCTGTAGATAAAGATAATTCCTCTCCTTATCTTCTACCCAGAGATACGGTTCGAGTATTAAAAGAGTCAAACTATTCTATAGAAAACACCTATCTCTGGTTTCATCGTTTAAGAGATTTCAACTTTAATAGAAATGAGTTTTTTAAACTCAAGGGAACGGATAAATTTCCTTATCTAAGAGGAAAGAAGGATTCATTTGACTTTACAAAATTCAATAAAAGACAATATGAAAATGCGGAAACTATATTTCAGAAAGAAAACATTTTTCGTATCCTTCTTACGACTTCCTGGAAACTGGCTATTGGACTCGGAGACCATTCGGTATTAGAAACATCGGTTACTCTTCATCCTGTATATGGCTTTCCTTACATTCCCGGCTCGGCTATCAAGGGTACATTAAGAAGTTATATCATTGAAGAGTTTTTTAATTGTGATGAGAAAAAGGCTTTTAAGGATAAAGGTTTCTGCCTTCTCTTTGGTTCACCCAAAGAAAGTCAATTGAAAGAGCATAAGGGAATTCTTACATTCTTTGACGCTTATCCCACGCATACACCCAATCTTTCCTTGGACATTATGAATCCACATTTCGGTGACTATTACCAGGATACTACAAATAAAAAACCACCGGCTGATTATTATAATCCCGTCCCCGTAACCTTTCCGGTTGTGGAGAATACGACTTTCCAGTTTCTCGTGGGAGTCGATAGGAAATATAATGGAGTATTGGAGGAAGGGAGTTTTTTTGGAAGGTTACCTAAAATATTAATCGAACAGTTATTGATAGAATGCCTACAAAACAAAGGGATTGGAGCAAAAACATCAGCAGGATATGGACGTATGAGAGAATTAAATGTAAGTTATTATTTAAATTGTGAAAAAACAAAAGAATATTACGAATCCTTGATTGAAAAAAAGTTACAAGAAAACAATATTCCAAATTATATAAAAAACAATCCGATTACTCACGGAATTATTATTCACACAGTTGATGAAGCTCAAGATAAAAATTTAATTTTTAAATCAATTGAATCTTATATTAAAAATAATATACCATTTAAGATATTTGTTTTTGCAGATGACCCTGAAATCAAAGAAATCGATTTAAAAAAATACGAGTCCAGTAAAAAAGTAAAAGAGAAACTTTTAAAAGAATATAAAAATAATACAATAGAGTTTAAAAAAGAAGAGGAATTAAAGAATTCCATTTCAATTTTCTTAAGAAACATAACCAAACGCGATGTCCAGGATGCAAAAATTATTAACTTAAAGTTAAAAAATATTGGATTATTTGATGAATTGGAATTAGGCTTTGAAGAAAACTTTAATGTATATATTGGAAATAATGGCTCCGGAAAATCTACTATTCTGCGGGCAATTGCACTCGGCCTTGTCGGACATAATTATAATGGTATAGATAAGGAAAAACTTATCTATTCATTACCGAAACGAAAAGGACGGAATGGTAAATATGTAATTGTAGATGAAGCATTGATTGAGTTACAGATTAAGATAGGTGAAGAAACTTTCACAAATATAATTAATTTTGTTAAAGATGGAGAAGAGAAGAGTGGATTCCGCATTGAGTCTAAATTAGGATTTGCAGGTGGAAAAGATTCCAGTTTTATTTTAAATTATTTGGCTATTGGTTTTGACCAGACAAGAACTAAAGCTTCTATTCTGGAACCTGCGGAGCTAAATGGTTTTATCGAACCAAATGCAAGTGACTTGTTTTCTGTTATTAATGATACACAGGATAAGAAAATGTTATCAGTAATTGCGTGGTTGGCAAATTTAGATAATGATGAAAGAAACAATCATCAAACATCAAAAGAATCAGCCGAGTTAAAAGCTTTAGTTTTTGATACCATTTCAAAAATATTAGGAGAAGCAGATAGTATTAAATTTAAAAAATTAGTAAACGTAGAACCAATAGAAATTGATATAACTACTCCTATAGCACCTCAAGGTGTAGATATTCGATTAGCCAGCGATGGAGAACAATCAACGATGGGAATGATCGGATATATTATAGAGAGAATGAGAGAATGTTTTTCTGGAGAAAAAGATTTTCTGAAACGTTCAGGAATCGTAATTATTGATGAAATAGATTCTTACCTTCATCCCTCCGCACAAAGAAATATAATTCCTTTACTTTCGGAAATATTTCCCAACGTGCAGTTTATTGTTAGTACGCATAGCCCTTTTGTATTAAACCAATTGACACCAGACTCTGTAAAGATCGTAAAAGATAGGATAATTAAAAGCATTAAAGATTTATTATCTAATTATAATACCTATGGAGCAGATATAAAAGAAATTATAGAAGAAGTTGTGTTCCCTAACGAAAAATATCCTTATTACCCACCCAAGGTTAAAGAAGGTTTTATAGAATATTTCATGAGTATTGATGATAATAATTTTGAAAAAGCAGAAAAAATAAAGAAAACATTGATTAATGAAACAGGAGTAGATTCTGACCATCCCGAATTTCTGAAAGGTGAAAGTCAAATAAAATTAAAGAGGTTATTCAAAAGATGATCTATATTAATAAAGATATTTCCCTTGAACAAAATAAGAAAGCTATTGGTCTTTTAGAAGATTATGAAAAATTTGAAAATATTAGTAAAGAGCAACAGGATAAATTTAAAGATGATGAAAATATCGATAAAGAGCGATGGAAAAAATTTAGAAATTATAAAGAAGGAAGGTCATATAAGGACTTACTTAATGAATTATTACTCATACAGGGATTTGTCTGTTGTTACTGCGGTTCAAGGGTAACAAATGAAAGTTTATCTTATGAAATCGAGCATGTTAAGCCTAAAACTAAATTTCCAAAGAAAGCTCTAAGCTTTGAAAACTTATTAGTATGTTGTAAAGGCGGTTCTAGGGATATTATTCATATAGCAAAATTAGATGAAAATAAAACTATTATTGCACAAAAATATGGATTATTAGAACAAGACCTTGAAGAAATTCAAGTTAAACTGAATGATATAATTAAAGACTTAGAGAAGAAATGTTCAAATAAGGTTATAGATAAAATAAAGCAAAAAATTGATCTAAATGAAATCAAGGAAGGAGATAGAATTCTAATAAGTATAGCCAAAGAAAAAGAAGAACAACATTGTGGAGTAAAAAAAGGTAAAAAAGAAATAACACTTAGTCCGCTTAATAAGAATGTAGAAAATATTTATTATACTATTGAAGGTGAGGTAAAAGCAAACGGATTCGAAAATGATATAGAAAAAATACTGAATTTAAATACTACACACTTAAGACTTATTAGAAAAAGAAGAATTTCTAATATTCAATCTAATATATTACCTTCTATACCCGATGATATTGAGCTAAATTTTGCTTTAAGAAAGTTAATAGATGATTATAAAAGTAAAAGCGAAAGTGGAGAATTCGAGCCATATTATTTTGTAAATGTTGCTATTTTAGAGGGTAGATTTAAGAACAATACAATATCTAACAATTCCCAACTTTGATTAAATGGTTTAGAGAATTAGAAGGCATATAACCTAAACCCATGTTTCTCAACTGCACAGCTCATAGCTTAAATCCAAGGCAAGTCAAGAAAGCTCTGGAGCTTTCTGCTAATATAGCGGAGTTAAAAACAATAAAGCCTTCCCTGCATGAAAGACTTATAAATTGTCCTTCTACAGAGATAGAGCAAATAGACCTTGCCTATGAACTTTTTGATGAAATACTAGTTCAGAAAGAAAAGTGCAAAGAGGATTTGTATGTACATCTTCCTGTTGGTAGTCCCTTTTTTATGACTGTTTTTATCCACTACTTCCCGAAAGACAAAAAAGGTATTCACTTCGTGTTCTCTCATTCCAAAAGGGACAGTGAGGAAGTTCAGCTTTTAGATGGTAGCACAGAAAAGAAAAGTCTTTTTGTTTTTGAGAAGTTTCTTGTGCTTAATAGAAACTAAAAAGTTCTTTTTTTCTATAACATACTGGTCATGAGGAAATTTCTTTCTTCACTTCCACACAACCGAAACCCATACTATTTTTTTCACCAAATCCTGCATAGTAAGCCATGCGATTTATCTCGGCATTTGCTTTGATTTCAAAGGCAAACTGGTAGACCCTGACACTTTGAACATTTTCAGAAGAAGCCTTCAGCTTGATTAACTTCCTTACGGGCTTATCCAGAACCTTCAATTGTAAAGTTTCTGATAACTCTTCTTTCGTATCCTTTGAAAGATAGGATTCGTATTTATGAATAAGGTGCTTTAAAAAATAAGATTCATAGTTTTCATCTTCCGGACCGAGATAGTCTGGAAAACCATTACTTCCGGGTTTGGAAATGCAAATAGGAGACAGGGTATAAAAACGCATGGTATCGGTAAAATTTGGTTTCGGTTTTTCTTCCAGTTTTTCTATGTTAAAAGTAGCACGAGACTTTTTATCTCCTATACTAAATTCTTTCTGCGAAAAAAGACCTATCAGGAAAGTCTTACCCGTTTTTTCTTCTAAGAAAGATATCTCAAAACTGGAGTATTCAGAAAAAAGAATCAACCTGTCTTCATAAACCTGAACTTCAGGAGTTTTCAATTTGGAAAAGGTAAAAAGCTTGTAAGCACTTTCTTTCTTGCTATGTAAGTTTTTAGCATAATTTTTATCACCCTGTGCCAGGACAGAATATATCCATGAAGCCAACTCGTACTGATAGTTTATGGGAAGAATTCTTTCTCCGGGAATGTTTTTTAATTTAAGTATAAAACGCATAAATATACCACTGTTCTTTTTTATATTTTTTAACCTGATACATCCTGACAAGTAGATTATTCCTTGCTTTCGTTTTGAGATATGTCAGAAAGTAGTACAGGAAGAGAGTAAGCATTATTTTAAAAAGGAGAGTAAGGGGAAACCGAAAGAAGTTGCCCTGATTTTTTAAATGGCAGATATTTATATCGTAGAGGATTATGCCTGTCTCAGTAAAAAAGGGGATAAGCTGAATATCTCTAAAAATAAGGAAAATATGGGTTCTGTTCCTTTTCACAAGGTGGATAGTATTCATGCTTTTGGTAATGTTCAATTCTCAACTCAACTTTTACATGAGTTGCTGAATAAGAATATTAATTTATCTTTATATACTCATTCGGGTAATTATATAGGTCAATTAATTTCTCCTACTTCGAAAAATATAGACCTTCGCTTCATGCAATATAAACAGTACGAAAATGAAGAGTTTCGTCTTGCAATAGGAAAGGCTTTAATTGCACAAAAATTTGAGGCAAGTATTCGACTTCTGGAAGATAATGTAAAAAACTCGGAAACTCTTTCTTTAAAAGATGAACTGAAACAACTTCGTAAATGGAGAAAGAAACTGGAAACAGCAAAAGATATTCCGGGTCTTTTGGGATTGGAAGGAAGTTTTGCCCGTATTTACTTTGAATGCTTCGGAAAACTATTTAAACAGGAAAACATTTTTCAGGGTAGAAGTAAGAAACCTCCGAAGGACCTTGGAAACTCCCTTCTCTCTTTTCTATATGTGGTACTTACCAATCGAATTTCTTCCTATCTCGAAGGACAGGGCTTTGAACCCTTTATTGGTTTTCTACATGCAAGAAAATACGGAAGAATCAGCCTTGCCTGTGATATTATAGAGCCTTTGCGTCCTGCTTTTTGTGATAGGCTTGTCTTAAAAGCGTTTAATCTAAAAACTGTAAGTGAAGAAGATTTTGAGAAAAAAGAAGAAGGTTTCTATTTAAACCCCGAAGCCAAGAAAGCGTTTTTAAAACTCTATTCTACGGAACTCTTTGAAGAACGTCAGTATCTTTTTCACAAAGGAACGATTCAGGATATACTCATATACTTTTCAGACTGGTTAAAAACCTGCCTGGAAAAAGGAGAAGTCATAGCACTTTCAGGAAAATGACAGAGAAAACCTATTTATTTTGTTATGATATTCCTTCGGATAAAGAAGGAAATCGAAGGCGTACCAAACTTATGAAACTTCTGGAGAAGAATGGAATACGTGTGCAGTATTCTATTTTTGAAATTCGCCTGGAAAAAGATGAGGAACTCAATGAGCTTCTGAATGCAGTGCAAAATATTGTTTCTAAAAAACAGGACTCGATTCGAATCTACCCCTTGTATACGGATGTCATGAAGAATTTAATTTTAATCGGTCAGGCCAATCTTTATAAGGAGCCTAATGAATATATTTTTTAATATTACAGAGCTATTTTCGTATATAGTGGAGGATTTATATAATGATAACAGAATATTTCCGCTATAGTCTCGAAAACAAAAAAGTGTACCCTTTTTTAGTTCCAAAAAGGGGGGAGCTTAGAAGTTTTTTGAAAAATTTCACTAAACAAATACCCGGCAAAATAGGCAAAAAAAGGCCGTTTTTCGCTATAACAGAGGGCAAAAAAAGTGTACCCTATTTTCGGGTCAAAAAAGGGTTAGGGTACACTTTGACACAAAAATTTGTGCTTGATACTATATTCAGAGTATTGTACAATGGCACCATGCCACGATGCTGTGGAAATGGATAATCGGACTCGTAGAGTGTTGAAACTTACACGTTCTACTTTTACGGTTTGTTTTTTTGCAGAAGTGGAAATGGATAATCGGACTCGTAGAGTGTTGAAACACATATAAAATTCCTATGGAGAAAAACGTATTTTTTTCGGTGGAAATGGATAATCGGACTCGTAGAGTGTTGAAACCGGTTAATAGCGCTTTCACTATCAAGTCACGCTTTCTTGGTGGAAATGGATAATCGGACTCGTAGAGTGTTGAAACATAGCACAGGAGGCTGACGGGATATCTACACCCTCATTAGTGGAAATGGATAATCGGACTCGTAGAGTGTTGAAACGGCTGACAGAAGCAATATGGATAATACCGCAATTAATGTTGTGGAAATGGATAATCGGACTCGTAGAGTGTTGAAACAAACAATCTCGAAACCGTTTCTTATTAGAAACGTATCTACCGTGGAAATGGATAATCGGACTCGTAGAGTGTTGAAACTCTAACTTACTTAATAACCCAATTTCTTTTGGTAATGTTGTGGAAATGGATAATCGGACTGTTTAGCTGCCAGCAATCAGCGGGTCAGCTTTTTACCTAAAGCCCTCCTTAGTTTTTTGGTATCGGATATTAGTGATTTCCACTTTTTTTACTTGCTTTTGCAGATCCTATTCCTATAATCACGCCGAAAACAGGAAGGGATTTCGGCTTGAATTTTCTATCGCATTTTCATATTTGTTTTAAGTATTAATTTCACGGAGACATTCATGAAGAATCAAATGACACCGGAGTCGGCTATTGCAGCCTTCATTCAATCCGAAAAAGAGGGAACAGAGCTTCCTTCTACTGCTCTTGAATCCATTCAAAATTACCAGAACTGGGGGGAAGTAGCCCTGAAAGGCCTTTTAAATACCTCGGCTTATTACCCCAAAATTCTTTTAGAAGAGGACATGGAAAGAAAAATCATCCAACTTCTGGAAGGTTTTAAAGCGAGACAGGTAGAGAGGCAAATTACCTACTAATGACAAACGAAGAGGGTATAACCTATCAGGAAACAAACCCCTACGGGAGCATGACTGCTTTCCTGGAGGATGATGGAAGAACCGTGTACTTATACCTGCAAAGCCAGATGAACCCTGCATACGAAATGCAATCTGTCTGGGTAAAAAACCGGGTGGAAGCCCCGGAAAAAAGAACCGAAGAGGAGTTACGCTCCGGCAGGGCTCCCGTTCTCACTCGTTCCGAACTGGCTTCAAACCCCGACATTTCTCCACTCTCAGAAAAGGATCTCTACTTTATCTGGCTCGAAGAAGGAAACGGTCTTGCTCTTTTTGTAAACGATTCTTTATACACCTTTCTCCCTCCCTGGTCCGGAATGAAAGGTTTTCACGGTTACAGTCGGTATGTCAAAGATGAGGCCCTGACAGCTACTGCGATAGGAGATACAAATCATGGGGTCATAGTCGAGAGAATTGAAAAAGCGAGACAATTCTGGGAATACCGTTCCAAACCGGAAACCTGGATTCAAATTCGTGATTCCCGGCTGCATTTTTTAGAATCTAAGTTCGGAACCCATACAAAATACTGGTCGGCAGATGGAGGGAAATTCCCTTTTATCGGAATCGCCCGGTTTCAGTTAAAAGATAGTTCTATTCAAATATATTCCACCATAGGAATGAGCGGCCAGAACATGCCCGCAGTAGAGTTTTATCATAAAGATTATGAAGCCTATGCCAGAATTGAGCTTGTGTTTGCCATCCGCTCCGGAGCCGGGCCTGATTCTACTGAATCCTGGGTTCCTCATTTTATGGGAGAACTGGTTAAGTTTCCCTGGAACATGCAGAAATGGCTGGGAGAAGGCCATACGATTCAGCTCGGTCGTCAGGATCCGGAAGCCTTACTGGAATTTAACCATCTTTTACTTTTTGAAGATTCTAAGCCTTCTCTACTTCCTTCTTTAATGGGTTTCAATACGGAAAAAGAAAAACCGGTAAGATTTCTTTATATGCTTCCGATTACAGAAGAAGAGAAAGTCTGGGCCTCAAGAAATGGTTCTTTACAACTAAAAGAAAAATTCATTGAAAAAGCTTACGGTGTCATTCACCATCCGGACAGGCAAAGCCTGGTATAGGGAAAGGAAAAAGGTCTTATGAAGAAATATATTTTAAATGATCAGGCAACTCTGGGTAATATTATCAAAAGACTGGTAGGTAAAAGTCTTACCGCCAGACAGGAAAGCGGTAAATATAAAATTAACAGCTATTCTTTAGAAAAAGACCTGAATAACTCGGTTCATATAATTATAGAACAGGTAGAAGGACCTCCGGGAAAACCAGGCACTCTGATTTCTATCACGCGGGAAAACCGGGTAGAAATTCGAATCAAACAGGTAAACCCCTATCGAACCGATTTATTTCATGTTCAGGAAATTATTATTACCCCTTTAGAAAGAGCAGCCCAGAGGGCAAGTATTAAGAATATTAAACTCATCAACCTGCATTATTCTCCTCAATTAGACCTTCCTACTCTACTTTCCCTATACGGAAAAACGTATAGCATTACAGAATCCATCCAGAACTTTCAGATGGAGCTGGAGTCGACCTTAAACAAATCGGGTTATTTTATTACAAAGGTAAACGTGGGTTTTTATTATGCTGCCAATACTCCTCTTTTGAATCATCTGGCAGATTCAAAGATGCCTTATTTCTTGCGGGATGCCTACCGTAAGATGTTTTATACCCAGAGCACCTTTTTTAACCCGGAACAAAAGATGAAAAAGGAACTCAGAGAATCGATTGTCCAAAAACACCTGATAGAAAACATCAAGTCGGTATTGATTATTCCCTTCTTCGGAGCCGGTAACTCCCTTATCGGCTATGTGGAACTTTTAAGCAGTCTTCCGAATCTCGGAAATGATAATCTCGCTTTGGATATAGAATCTACCAATGGTCTTCCGGCCATTATGAGTTTTATAGAGTCACGCTGCGAAGATTTTACCTTTGAAATGGAACTCTCCTACGTAAAAGAATGGAAGTTTTTTTCAGCAGAAGAAGAAATCATGGATATAAGCCAGGATGGAAGAGGAGTCGGTTGCCGGGTCAAGGAAGGTGCCAAATATGATTTTTTGGTCCCCGGTGCGAAGATAGCTTTTTCTATACTTATTAATAATCAGAACTATGATTTTTATGCCGGGGTAAAAAATATCAAGAAACGACCGGAACTGGGAACAAACGCTGTAAGCATGGGTATAAAAATTTATATGGCGAATCCCCCTGATGGAATTCACCTTCTGGCTACTTTTGTAAACCAGTTGATTAATCAGAATGAAATCAGTAAGATACAATGAGTCCTGAGGAAAAAAAAGCATTAGAAGAAATTATTCGAACCGCTCTCGAAACAGGTTCTAATAAAGGTGGAGAAAGCGGTTATACCCTTGTTTTATACCTTGTTCCAATTTTTGGGATTGTGTTCGGTTCAACCCTTCTCTGGTTTTTGTTCTTCTGGTGGCACCGACAAAAAATAGCCCTCATTAAAGCCGGCCTGTATAAGTCTTTCCCCTTCGATATTCGAGCTTACTCCTTTTTTATCGGTCTTTTGTTGACATTTACAGGACTCGTTCTTTCCATTGTATTTATCATGGTACTGGGTCGTTCTATGGCCATGTTAGGAGGGTTAATACCATTAGCAATAGGGCTCAGTCTCTTAACCTTTTACAAACTTCGGAAATAGAAAAAAAAGCCATCCTCTGTGATCCGACAGATTGGCAGGCTATTCATGTCATACTCTCCGGAAACGTAGATGCTTTTGAAACCCTGATGGATAAATACCAGGATCAGGTCTTTGCCCAGGCCCTGAAATATACCGGTAATCCGGACGAAGCGGAAGACATAACTCAGGAAGTTTTTCTTAAGGCCTATGAAAGTCTTTCTGCATTTCGGGGGGAATCTCAATTTTCATCCTGGCTGTATCGCATCACCCAGAATGAACTTATTAAGAGAATTCGAACCAGGTCACGTTTACCTGAACAACTGGAAGAAAACCCGGAAACGAGTTTTTCTTACTCTGATATGTTTAAAAAATGGAGTGCTTCTCTCAGTCCGGAAGTAAATCTTATTAAAGAAGAAATGGCTCAAAGAATTCATTCCCTTATAGGTCGCCTTCCACTTAATTATAAAAAGCCTCTGGTTCTTTATTATTTTGATAATATGTCTTATAAAGAAATATCCGAAAGCCTGAATTTGAAAATGAATACCCTAAAAAGTTATATCTTCAGGGGAAAAGAACTTATGAAGGAATGGATAAATAAAGATGAAGATAGAGAGTAAGTTAAGAATTAAAAAGAATGTTCTCTCCCGCTTGCTTCCTATCAGGTGGTTGAAATACCTTGCGTTTAGCCTATTTTTGCTCTTTATCTCTCCCTTTCTTCTCCTATATGCAAAACCTTCCCTACCGGGGAATGAAAAACTTTTTCATTACATCATTTTTAGCCTGAGTTTTCTTTTCTGTATCGATGCTCTTTTGTTTGGGATTATTTTTCTCAACTATAAGCTCCCGATTCTACAGGAATGGAAAGATAAACTGGGTTATATAGAATAGAACATCATTATGAAACACAAAAACCTTGTTTTTTCAATTATTTTTACTGTCTTATTTCTCTTACTTCCTTTCATCGGATTGCCGGCAGAAGAAAAGCCCCTTCCCAGAATAAGTGCAGAAGAACTCCTTCAAATGGATCTGGATAAGGTATTTCCTATTATTGAAAAGCTGAATAAAGAAGAGACAGCCGCCCTGATTACCCAGATACGTTCTACAGCTAAAACTTCTTATAAAGATATTGATAAGTTTTATCTTCTTATTTCTCAACTGGAAAGCATTAAAGCCATTGCGATTGAAGAAAAAAGACTAAAAGATCTACATCTGGTCTATGGTCTTGGTCTCTTTTTGTTTTCTTCAGTTCTCGGTTATGTAATCTTCTCACAAAGAAAGATTATCCAATCCCTGCAACAGTATCTTGATAAGTGACCGGCGTTTCTCCTTTTAGCATTCATGAAATAGAAGGGCAGGATATTGCCCTGAGATTTGTCAATTACTACTGCCTTTATCCGCATAAAATTCCCCCTCTCTTAATTTTTTATGGACCGGAAAGTGTAGGAAAATGGTCTCTGGCAGAGCGTTTTGCCCGACATGTCCTCTGCTTGCAGGGTTCGAGCTGCGGTATCTGCCCTTCCTGTAAAGCTTTCATGCACCAGGCTCATCCGGATTATATTGAATTTCCGGATAATCAGCGTATTGCTATCGGTGAAGAAAAAGATCCTTCCGAATTTACCGTACGCTGGCTACAAACCAAGCGCTTAAATTTTTACCCTCACCTGTCTCAAAAACGTTTGATCGTGTTTCCCGATGCAAGCCTGATTAATAACGAAGCCGAGACCGCCCTATTGAAATCTCTTGAAGAACCACCGGAACACTCCCGTTTTCTGTTTATAGTAGATGACTTAAGTAAGTTAAAGCAGACTATCGTAAGCCGGGGTGTATGTGTACCCTTTGCTTACATTCCTCCTGATAAAGCCAGAGAGTTGAGGCAAAAATATTCTTTACCTACAGAATCTTTTATAGGGGGAAGCTTAAACCTATTCAATGCTCCTGCTGAAGTTTTGAGTCTTATCCAGACAAAGGTAAAAGAAACTGCTTTTGACCCCCTGCTACTCTTAGAACTGGAGAACTGGGTTCGAAACTATAAAGATAAGCACCCTCAATGGGAAGATGACTTTAATTATGACTCTTTTCTGGAATTATTCTGCCTTGTTCTTTTGAATTTCTATTATGAGCAGGATCCGAAACAATACGAGAGAAAGATGGAAGCTATTTTTACCTTTAAGGAAGAACTTCATAAGAAAATAGCCGGTCTTGAACCCTATCTTTTAAGCAGACTTTTTCATAGCCTTTCTGCTTCCTGATAAAATTACTTGTAAGAATTAAAGGAAAGTTTTACTCAGAGCTATAATGTTTTTTCTAAAAATTCCTGTTTTCTTTATTTTTTCAGTTTTTCTTCTATCCTTTATCTCTTCTTTGCCATCCGAAACCCGGCTCAGACCGGAAGAATACAGAGCCATCCGCACAGCACTTAAAGTGAAAGATAAGGACTTCTTTAAAAACATAAAAAAGGATTTTCTTGAAAAGGGAAACTTGAAAGGTACTCAGGGTTTCAGTCTTTTAGAAAGAGCGAAATATAAATATACAGAAGCTTTAATCAGTGGAAAAGACAATCCGGATCCACAAATAAGAGCGGTATTATACCGCTCCTTAAGCTTTCCCTACTATACAAAAAAATACAATAAAAGTCCCAAATACGTTCTCCTTCAAAACAAGGAATGGAAAACCTATTTACAACAAATTCTTGTATTAGCCTATTCCACTATTGAAACAGAAGAACCCGCCAGAGAAGCTCTGATAGAATTAAAAAAACTGTATTCTTACAGTCTCTCAGAATGCATTCTACACCGATTACATTTACCTCTGGCTCATCTTTCACCGGAAGAATTTCAGAAACAAAACCGCATCGGTAATAAAAGTTTTATATCATCACAGGGAAAAAAGGCTATGGTTCCCCTTCTGAACGCTTTATCTGTAAAAGGTGCCTTGAAAGAAACAAAAATTCTTATCCTCGAAGCCCTTCGTTTTCAAGATAGGGGAGGACCGGAAAATCTTATTAGCGATGTAAAACTAAAAGATGAAATAAAAAAGAAAGAAGAAAACCTTCTGAAAAAAGCAGAAAGAATTTTCCTTCTTGCAGATACAGAAAAAGACCCGGAACTAAAAAAAATGTTACTCAATTTAGCCATACTCTATTATCCGTATAAATAATGGTTTACAATCCGGACAGATACGAACCGAAGAATAAAACTTCGAAAGTAAAATACTTATTCTTTTTCACAGCATTTCTGGTGCTTATATTTGCGGCTTACAAACTTGTTGCACCACGTTTTCTTCATAGTACCTCCTCCTTAGGTGAGGTGAATCGTTTGGAAAGTGAAGGAGCTGCCAGGCTTCTTAACAAAGAATCTATAGGGAATATAAGTAAAAGCTTAAAGACTGCTATTTTTAAACACTTAAAGAAAGAACGTCTCGACCCGGATGCTTTTCACTTTCTTGCAAGGGCCTACTTCTTTGATGCAACAGAAGCCGGTCTGGACTTAAATGCAACCTTTCTTTTAAAACAGGCTTCCGGTAATAAGTTTAACTTCAATCTCAGTCGTAATATAAGTCTTGCTCTCACCAAGATGTACAAATCAGCCCTGAGGGCAAGGGCCTTAGTAAAAGACAGGCATTATTCCGGTTTAAACCGTCTCTTTATTCTTCTGCATGAAACATTCGAGGCACGCAAAAAGAAGAAATACATTATGCAGGAATTAGAGGAAATTGATATAGATAGTATTCCTTCTGCTTATAAGAAACTCTATCTCTGGTTACACCTTTATGGAATTTCCCAGAGTGGCAAGATTGAGAAATTTCAAAAGTTTGAAAATGAAAACCAGTCTCTTCCCGTAAAACAAAGGATTCAGTTTTCAGAAAGAGAAAGAGCTTTTCTTTCCGGCATTGTTTATTTCTACAATAAAGATTATATAAAATCTCTCAGCTTTTTACGAAAAGCAAGAACTGAAAAAGATTTGATTAGTCTCAAGGCTATGAAGCTGGAAGCGAGAATTTTTTACAAGCAAAACCTTCCCGACAAAGCCATACATCTTTTAGAAGATCTTTATAAACAAACCGAAGGTAAGGATTCGGAAATATTAGATATCGCAAACCGAATCTTTTTTGATTATCCCGAACTGAAAAAGAAATCCGAGTTAAAGGATGTAAAACCATGAAAGAAAAAATTTCAGGTAGATTAGTAAACCATGAAAAAGAATGGTATGGAACGATTGTTTTCGATTCTAAAACCGGTCTAATCGAGGAGGTAACCGAAAACATCGAAGGCTATGCAACTTTTTCTCCGGAAGACTGTATCATTTTTCCGGGTTTTGGAGATATCCACATTCATGCTCGTGAGGATTTAAGCGGTCTTCATACGTATAAAGAAGATTTTTTTTCAGCAGGAATAGCAGCTCTTAATGGAGGACTCTGCCATATCGCTGATATGCCCAATAATCCGGTGGCACCTATCAATGATGATATATACAGAAAAAAAGAGTTTTTAAGCCGTAAATCTCCGATTCATGTTACCCTATATGCAGGCATAGGGCCACAAACGAAACCTCTTTCTCGCTCAGTTCCTTATAAGGTTTTTATGGGTCCTTCTGTAGGAGACCTTTTCTTCAAAGATAACGAAAGTCTGGAAATGGTTATACGAGAATATGAAGGCCAGAATGTTAGCTTTCATTGCGAAGACCCAATCATTCTCGAAAAACATGCAACAAATCCAAAACACGAAGAAAGACGACCTCCCGAAGCGGAAATTACGGCTACCGCATTTGCCTTACATCTGATAGAAAAATATAAGCTTCGTGGAAAACTCTGTCATTACTCGACCGGTGAAGGATTACAACAAATCATTTCTGCAAAAAAGAAAGGCCTACAACTTAGCTGTGAAGTAACACCCACACACCTATTCTTTGATAAGAGTATGCTAACAGATGAGAACAGGCATTGGTTGCAGATGAATCCCCCCTTACGTACAAAAGAAGATAAGGAAATTCTCTTACAGGCTTTTATAAATGGAGATATTGATTATCTTGCCAGTGACCATGCTCCTCATAGTATAGAAGAAAAACAAAAAGGCATCAGCGGTGTATCTCATCTCGATACCTATTCCTTATTTGTGACTTATCTAATTTTGGAAAAAAAAGTTCTCCTGACACGAATTGCAGAGACCTGTGCAAAAAATCCGGGAGAATTTGTAAACCCCTATTTACCTTCTAATTTTGGAAAAGGATTTGGAAAATTAGAAAAAGGTTATGTTGCAAATTTTACGGTTCTGAACCTCAAAGAAAAAACCAGCTTTGAAAGAAATATGGTGAAAAGCAAAAGTGGCTGGTCTCCCTTTGAAGGCTTCACCTTTCCCGGTTCAATAGAAGCGGTATATTATCTCGGAAAAAGAATGAAAAGATAAGCAAATATATTAACACTCAGTTTTTTCTTAAACGAACTCCCGGAGGCAAAACATAGGGGACATCTACCTTGAACATTTCCAGACAAACGAGTGGATACGTTAGAAATGGACAATTTGATTTCACTATGGAAAACACACAGGCATTCATAGCTGTTCTTTTCGGTCGATCCATAAAGATAATCGGAAGAGCCGGTTTTTGACCGCATTCAGCTTCTTTATAAAGAATCGCAGCATAGATCTCAATATAAGCTTCTTCTTTCTTTGGATATTCTTCATCCAGGTTATAACAAGTTGCGAAAAACAAAAGGCTCAATAAAATAATTATTTTTTTCATATTAAAACCTGTATTCATAAAGAGTTGGCATGAAATGAACCTCTCTACGATTCTTGCTAAAATTATCATCCGGTTTATACTTCCGAAGTTCTATTGCTATGGCAATAATATCCCACCAGAAATGTAGGGCTATGCCGGGGCGAATATCATAACCGTTGATCTGGTGTAAGAAGGCCGCATAAAAACCAAAGAGCGTTTGGATTACCGGGGCCCGATTTTCCTCACCATAATGAGCCAGTCCGAATGTCAGACCGGAAACAAAGCCTCCTGCTATAGCTCCATGTCTTCTGGAGATACTATGATTCAAATAGCCTCGAAAAAAAGCTTCTTCCCCCACACCGGCATTGAAACTTACCACCGTTGTAAAAAAAGCTCCATCACCGTTACTATGAAAATTTTTGGGAACGAGAGTAGCTTGCTGACTATCCAAAAGACCGCTGGCTCCGAGTATAGCCAGAGCGGCGATAGGTGTCCATATTGTCGGATGAGAAAGGATTTGGAAATCAAAAGGAGCAGTTGCCAGAGAAGCGAATGTTTCTTTGCTTCTTTCTTCTCCCATAACTCCCGTATCCCTGTAAGCCGAATACACGGAATAAAAGAGTGTATGCAGCATAGTCTGCTCGGCCATCTGTGCATACAGACTCACCTGGTTAATCCGAGTATAGGGTCCGTATTCAAGAAGGGGATTCTGTTCGGCCATTTTTTTTTCTTTTAAGAATCTTAGCCTTCTCTCATATTCTGTCTCCCAGATACCGGGTGCGGGTACATCTTTATTATACATATTCCTTGCTGAGATTTCATTTGAAAGATACGTATAAAATGGATCAAAATCAATCTTCCTTTCATTTATATGAATATAATCTCGATGCCTGACATAGTAGGAACTTAAATAAGCAGCAGAGCTAAATGTCAATACTTGAGTTGCAGCAGAGAAATATTCTCCATTGATAATTTGTCCGAGACCCGGCACAAGTCCATAAAAAGCTGCTGTCTCCGGGCGAATATGTGTTTGGCCTTTTTCCGGACTTAAGGGTTCAGAAAATAAAGAATCCACAAAGAAAGAAAGAATTATTAAACAAATATAAATATATTTAATCATAACATTCCAACAGTATCCTTTAAAAGATGGCATTCACTCTTTTTCTTCTATTCAAGTAATATCAATTCCGATTAGCGTAATGTCATCCTGAATGGGCTTTCCATTTAAAAAGGTTTTTAAATTACGAAGAATAGTTTCTACTGAATCATTTAGCTGCAAATTTTTATATTCCTTAAATATTTGCACCAGACGTTCTTCGCCAAATTCTGATTCATCTGAATTGAATTCTTCATATATTCCATCAGAGAATAGGAATAAACGATCACCCGGCTGAATGTCGTATTGCTTAAGCTTATAGTTTACCTCGGAAACAACACCAATGATTCTCCCTGTTTTTGTGATGGTATGAACTTCTTCATCCCGTAATAAGAATTGAGAAGGATGACCGGCAGAAGCTACTTCTAATTTAAAATTTCTCAAATCGAAATCCAGTATACAACAGGAAAAGTAAGAATTTAAAGAATTATATTTTTCGATAAAGCGTTTATTGAGTATGGTCAAAAGTTCTGCCGGGTTACGTACCTGTTGTTTTAAAATTTCATATTCCCCTTTAATCGCCATTGTAACCAGAGCTCCCTGAACTCCATGTCCGGTAGCATCAGCAACTAAAACTCGAACATCCCCTTCTTGATTCTTTGAAATATCATAAAAGTCTCCTCCTACTTCCTGAAGAGGTATATAACGTATACAAAACTTCAATCTATCTAAGGAATCTATTTTATCAGGAAGAATATTTGACTGAATCTTTTTGGCTACACTCAAATCTTTCTTGATACCAGCAAGGCTTATATCCAATTCCTTCGTTCTTTCAAATATAAGCTGTTTTAGCATCTGGCTTTGCTCGTTCTGTAATTCCTTGATAACTTTAAAGCTTATATTTTCATTATTTTCAATTTTCCTTAAAATTTCTTCTTGAAGTTTCTGTTCTGTAATGTTCTTGCTATTGGATACAAGACCTATAGGTTCATTCCATACATTCTTTAGAAGACTAACCGCAAGCAGGCAGGTGATCGGGCTATCATCCTTTCTTCTCTGAACAATTTCTCCTTTCCAGTAACCGGCGTTCTTTATAGATTCAATAATTACATCGGTATTATGGCTCAAATGGGAATTGAAAATATCTACACTTTTTCCGATTAACTCCCCCGGTTCATAACCGTATAGGAGTTCCGCAGCTTTATTTGTATAGATAACCGTTCCCTGTAAGTCAGCATAAACAATGGCCTCCCAACAGTTTTCTAAGATTTGTTCAAATACAAATTTATCTTCTATATTCATTGATGATTTATTTGTTTATTTCATACTTTCTCTTGTTCACAACATGGGCAATATAGGCAATTAAAACTAAAACCATAACCGGGAAAGTAAAGAGAATATGAACCTGTATCAGACCGGCTATCATCCCGAGAACTCCACCTAAGACCTGGATTACAACCAAATTACCACCGGTGTTATCTAAGATCATTTTTTCTAATTCATCCGTATCGAGCTTCATGACCTGTTCTTCTACGAGCTGGGTAACATTAATCTGGTGAACCACTTTCGCTATATTTGTTTTGACATGTTCCTGTCCTTCGTCTGAACTCATATACTCCAGTACTTTTACCTTACCCCAATCGAGTGTTTTAAAAATAAACTGATCCAATTTTTGCCAGTTCTTTTCATCATCGAGATACGCTTTTAGTTTATCAATTCCGGTAGGCAGGATGGATTGTCTTGCATATTTACTCGAAATACTGATCCAGTCTTCTACCTTGGAAAGAATAAAGTCCTGGGTTTCCTGGGAGTTCAATTTGGCCTGAAATTCATCAACCAGGGTGTCGAGCATACCCATAAACTGTTCCGAGGTTTCCGGATCCTTTATAAATTTTTCCAGGACTTCCTGAATCGCGCCATCATTGAAAGAAACCAGCTTCTTCAAGCTCATCCCCAGAGTTCCTATGGCTTTTTTCTGGTGGAGGTAGGTTTCCAGGGCTTCATTTAAAACCCTGGAAAGCCTCGGAATTTCTTCTAATAAAACTTTTTTTGTACTGACCGCTATGGCTTCCCGGTTTTCTTCCGTCTTTATATATTCTACAATTCTTTCTCTTGCATGTTCCCAGAACTTTTTGATTTCTTCGGGATTCCGGGCGAGATTTTTTAAAGTTTCCTCTGAAACATCAAAAACGGCACTTACGATTTCCGGTCCCTTCTCTTTTAAAACACTGATAATTTTGGCTGTTACTGCATTTCGAACTTTTTCATCCTGGAAAATCTGGTCTATCCAATTTGCCAGCTTCAGAGTTCCGGTTTCAATTAACTTCCTTTCGTAGATATAAGCCAGGATAATCTCCGGGGCTAATAATTGATTCTGAATACTATTCCCGAGACTTCTGGCAATTTTCTTTTTATTTTTGGGAACAAGCCCCTCCCAGCCTAAAACTTTTCCCTGCTTGGGTTGAAAAAGCATTTTAATAGCTAAAAAATTTGTAAAATAACCCACAATCCCGGCCATAAGGACTACAAATAAGGCCCTGACCCAGATATTATCTTTGAAAAGGGTAAACTCTAAGATGCCAAAGAGAAGGGTAATAATCACAATTCCCCTTCGAAAGAGAGTATCTACAGTATTGATACTGAGTTCATGTTTCATATATTATCCAATTTTTATGAAGTATAGATTTCAGGGAATTCTTCACAATCAAAATACAGGAAATGAGAAATTTAATCTTCTTTTTTTTGAAAACCCGTTAAAAAAAACCTTTTCACTTGTTCTAATGAATAGGGACCTTTAGATCTCGTATTAGGGAGCAGGGTAGCGTTTGCTATAGGGTAATTATCATGTTTAAATTTATTTATATCCTTGTCTTTTTACTTCTATCTTTGAGTCATTGCATGAATGTTCCGAGTGCGGATTCCTTTCTTCTGTCTTATTTTGCTCTTTTATCTTCGGGAGCGAAAGAAACATCGACAACAGTTCCGGTTCCGGTGGTTCCGGTAGATCCAACTCAAACAGAAACATTCTCTTTAAATTCTTTCAGTCCCTCTGCCGGGGCTGTGGATATTTCGACGACTACTCCAATTAATCTCTTATTCAACTCTTCAGTAAATCTTATAAGTATTGTTACAAACACAGGCTCCGGAACCTGCACAGGTTCCATTCAGTTTAGCACCGATAATTTTAGTACCTGCCTTGCAGTTTCGGTAGATGCGTCTTCTAATCCGCAGATTATCATAAGTCCAAATCCGAATTGGCCTCTTCAGGCCCAGGTATCTGTAAAGGTTCAAACTGCTCTTGAAAATGCAAATGGAATCTCCTTAGATAAGGAATACTCATTTTCTTTTACTACAGGAACCGTTCCGGCTGTAAGCGTAAACAATGTTAGTTCAAGCAATGCAGATGGTATGTATTATGACGCTCAAAACATTGATATACAGGTATTCTTTTCTGATGTGGTGACAGTTAGCGGAAGTCCTTTTTTACAATTAGAAACAGGAACTACTGATGCAAATGCGGTTTATCTTTCCGGTAGTGGCACCAATACCCTTGTCTTTCGTTATACTGTGTTAAACGGTCATTCCTCTGCCGATCTGGATTATCTCAGCACATCAGCTTTGAGCTTAAACGGGGGAAGCATTCAAGACAAATATGGAAGAGATGCAAGTTTGATTTTACCCACACCTGCAGCTGCATCTTCTCTTTCCTATAATAAAAATATCAGTATTGGAATTTTATATAAGGTGGGTTTTACAGTACAAAATCTGAGCGGAACGGGACTTATCCTACAAAATAATGCAAGTGACAATCTGGCGATTCCGAGTAATGGTACTTATACATTTGCAACTCTCTTAGGAGATACCCAGGTTTATGATGTTACTGTCCTGCAACAACCCGCAGGCCAGTATTGTGGAGTTATAAACCGGGCAGGAAAAATTCAAGCCTCAGATGTCAGTAATGTTCTTGTTGATTGTCAGGCCTCCTATACAAGCTTTGTGGCTTCTACTTCGGGAGTTATTTCTTACTGGAGGTTGGGAGAAATTGGAGCTACAGCTACGGATAGCATTTCCGGCTTGAATGGAACCTATTTTAATACTCCGAACCAAAATGTTTCCGGGGCTATTATGGGAGACACAAACGGAGCTGTTTTTTTAAATGGTAGTACGCAATATATTGAGGTTTTTCATTCTGCCGGGATTTCTCCCACTTCAGCCCTCAGTCTGAATCTCTGGATATTCAAACACGATTCTTCCATTAGTTCCTGCAATGCGGTAAGCGGAATTGTATCCAAGTTTGAGTCCGGGGGATACGAACTTAGTTGCAATAATACGAATATTCAGTTTACCTTAAGGAGAAATTCTATAGATGTAAGCATAAGCTTTGCTTTAAGTTCTGTTCCTTATGGCTGGCACATGTTAAGTGCTACCTACGATGGACAGATTATGAAATTATATCTTGATGCAGGTTTAAAAGCCAGTAATGATGCGGGAGCAGTCTATCCAATCGATTATACAATTTCCAATTCTTTAATTCTCGGGGCGGCCTCCGGTACAAGCGGGCCGGAAACAGGGACCTATGCAGGAGTCAAAATCGATGAACTTTCCCTGTACAACCGGGGGTTGGAAGCAGGAGAAATCCTCGAACATTTCAAACTCGGTACCCGACTGGTACGGAATTATAATTTTAAGGCGGGAAGTCTTTCAGATTCTTCCAAATTTTCTTCCCTTACTCATACTCTCAGCTCTGATTCGGGAACATCGCCCTCACCTGTAAACAGTGGCTTTTTGGATACTCACGGAGAACTGGGGGGTGCCTACTATTTTGATGGAACAGGAACTGATGGTTCCGGTTTTGTTTCATACAGTCCGAATGATCTTCCTCTTGGAAATTCGCCCAGAACTATCTGTACCTGGTTTTTCCCCGATGCCTATATACCTTCTGATAGCACTATTTTCGGATATGGAAATTATAGTACAGCCGCCGGAAATTTCATTATAGGAATTTCTAATCATAAGCCCTATGTGGCATCAACAGGTCTTGGATTTTTACAAACCTCTTCCAGCCCGGCCATTCTAAAAGACTGGACACATCTCTGTGCTTCCTATGACGGAAAAATTGTTATCTTGTATGTAAATGGTATGGCGGAAGCTCCGGTTATAACTTCTTTGAATACAACTTTTACGAAGCTTTTAATAGGCAAAGCTGATGCAGGAACAAATAAGTTTACCGGAAGAGTCGATGATGTAAAGGTTTATAATACAGCCCTGAGTGCTGAACAGATAAGAATGCTTTCCACAAAGGTTCCGGATGGTCTTATTGCCCACTATGACTTCAAAGGTAATGAGAGAGATATGAGTGGCTTCGGTCAACATTTAAATACGATAAATGTAACAGCAGTTAATGGAAGACTCGGAGTATCGAATACAGCCTATAGCTTTAATGGGGTAGATAGTGAAATGGTAAGTAATGTAATTCATTTACCTACTTCTAATAAACCCAGAACTCTCTGTACCTGGATGAATCCCAAAAGTCTGACTTCCCAGACTCTCAGTAGCTATGGAAGCCCCTTGAATTCAAAAGGCTTCGGCCTTTCTTTTGATAGTTCAAATTTAATCGGAATGGGTTTTGCAGATGATGTGGTATTTAATAAGTTGTCCCTTCTGGCTCACTGGTCTCATGTCTGTCTGAGTTATGACGGTAGCATTGCGAGACTCTATAAAAACGGAATTGAGTTAAACAACGCAACAAAAACCTGGATGACAGGTTCTTCTCAATTCCAAATCGGCTTTCGTATGGATGGACAAGAATATTATAGCGGTCTTATGCAAGATGTCCGACTTTACTCCAGAGCCTTAAATTCAGGTGAAATTGCAAGCCTCAGCGGAGAACCCTATTTCTCTGAAATAGGGCCTTCCTTTTTTAATGCTTTCCAGAAAGATTTGTTATATTCCTACAGGCAGGGAAGTGGTTCTGTTTCTGATAGCAGTACAGGTTCTTTTCTTAATGGAGGTAAACTCTGGTCAGGAGGAGTACTCGCTCCCAATGGGAAAATTTATGCCATGCCTTTTCGGGCAAAAGAAATCCTGGTAATTAATACCAATGACCAGACTACTTATACAATCGCTTTACCTGCACCTTATAATAATGGTTTAACGGAAAAGTGGTCGGGAGGAGTGCTGGCCAAAAATGGAAAGATCTATGGAATCCCCTATGATGCCTCTCATGTATTAATCATTGATTATAACAATGAGACAGCGATAGATGTGGTGAGTATTGATGTTTCAGGTATTGATACGGGAAGTAATAAATGGAAAGGAGGAAGTGTGGGAGCAAATGGAATGATATATTGCGCCCCCTATAGTTCCTCTCAAATTTTAAAGATAAATCCGGATACCGGACAGTTGAGTCTGGTAGGGCCGACTATGGCTGGACTCGGAAAGTATTCCGGGGCTACCTTAGCTCCAAATGGCCAAATATATCTTATTCCTTATAACTCTTCGAGAGTTTTTACTTTCGATTCGAGATCTGAAGGTTTTTTTATTACGATGGGAGGCACTTATACAAATCTAAACAAATGGTCGGGAGCAGCTATCGGTCTGGATGGAGATATCTATGCTGTTCCGGATACCGAATCCTCCGTTTTAAAAATTTCTACCGATTCCCAAACTACCTCCCTCCTTGCTTTACCGGGTTCAGTGGTCTTACCGGCCTCAGGAAAATTTAGTGGAGCTGTGCTGGCTCCGAATGGTAAGATATTCGGAATTCCTCATTCCTCAGGTAAAGTTCTCAGTATCGATGTGTTTACACAGACTCTGGATCTTTCCTATTCGGTGGGCCTTGCCCCTAAAAAGTGGGAGTCGGGTATTCTTTCTTTCAATGGAATTATATATGCCATTCCTCATGGTGATGGATTTGATATAAGTCCTCTGAATGTACTGATGTTAAAAACAGGTGCGAATGGTTCCTTTATTCCGCATACAAGGATTTCTGCCTATCTGAATAAATTTTAAATCTTCGCGAAATAGGCCTTAGGTGGATAAACATAAGCTCGATAGAAGATAACTTTTGTAGTCCTATAGTAGAATACTATAGGCAGGAATATTTATATAAAAGATAGTTCCCTCATTTTCTTTAGATTCAAACCAGATTTTTCCTTTCATTTTTTCTACACAGGATTTCACAATATTTAAACCCAAACCAATTCCCGATATATTCTTCACATTACTGGCGCGAAAAAAGGATTTAAATAAACTATCATATTCCTTTTGCGGAATTCCGATTCCATAATCTTTTACTTGAATTAATATATCATCTTTATCTAATTCTAAGTAAACTTCTATACTCTTTTTTCCCGGAGAATACTTAATTGCATTTGTTATTAAGTTTTGCACAATAATTCGAAATAGACTATCATCGAGGCTATAAACCGTTTTACGATCTCCTTCTACTGAAAAAAGTATTTGGTGTGTTTTATAACTTATTTCAAGTTTTTCAATAATGTCCTGTATCGTATTAACAGGTTTCATTTCTACCGGATGATTGTTCAAACTATCTTCTTCAGACTGGTTGATTAAGATAACATCATCAAGCAAACCTATTAAATTATGAATGGCATCTTCTATATATTTAAAATACTTTTCTTTCTTTTCGTCATCAAGCCGATTCCCGTAAGACTTAATCAGATGAGAAGAATTCATTATAGTGGTAAGAGGAGTTCGGAATTCATGTGAAACCATCCGGATAAAACGTGACTTAAACTCATTGAGAGCAATTTCTTTTTTTAATAAATCTTTAACTCTTTCTTCCTCTTTTCTTCTCTCTGTAATGTCCCTTGAGATTCCAACAATCCCGATGACCTGCTCATCCGAAAAAAGCGGGTATTTATAGGTATCAAAAATTCTAACTTTTCCATTTTTATCAATCACTTCGACAGAACTATTATGAATGGTTTTCCCTTTTAGTACTTCCAGGTCCTCTTCTCGAAAGCCCTTGATTTCTCTTTCATCATCGCCAAAAACAATATTTTCATGAAAACCTATTTGTATATCACTTCTTCCTAAAATATCATCCGGATTCAAGTGCATATCTCTTGCAAAAGAATCATTTACTCGAAGGTAACGAAATTCCAGGTCCTTGATATAAATCCAGTCGGGAGAAGCATTGATGATAGTACTCAGCATTTTTCTTGAACTTTGTTCAACATTTAATAAATTCTTAATATTTCGTTCCGAAATCTTTTGCTGACTTACATCGATTATGGCTAATAATCTATACTTTCTTCCATCACTATAGGTAATAGAAGTCGCTTTAATGTCTATCCAAATATTATTTCCTTTCAGGGTTTTGACCTTCAGAGGTTTCTTGTTTGACATGGTATCTTTAGTAAAGAGCAGATGATAGAACCTTTTTTTTCTGGTTCCACTTAAGCCGGCAAACTGGTGGAAACTTTTAAAGTTGACATCTTCATTTTCACTAAAAATAGTTTTGAACTTCTGATTATATTCTTTTATATTCCCCTCTCTATCTAAAATACATATCCCTACTTGAACCAAATCAAATACGGAACTTAGAAGTTCTTGTTTTTCTTTAATTAGATTTTCTGTATATTTTTTTTCTGCAACATTTCGACCAACAGATAGAATAACAGGCATTCCATTCCATTCCATTTTCGTATATAACAACTGGACAGGATATAGCATTCCATCTTTTCGTTTATGCAAACATTCGAATTCCAAACGTTCCACCTCATCTTTTAAAAGTGGATCAATCAGTTTAAAAAATTCTTCCTTACTCATCCCTTCTTTTATCTCATAGGGATGTTTTAAAAAAATTTCTTCTTGCTCAAGGGCCAGGTTACTTAAAGCAGTTGAATTTGTATAAAGGTAACGAAAAGTTTCAAGTGATATAATATAAAATTCTTCAGAGGTAGAATCTAATATTTTAACTAATTCTTTTTTCTTTTCCCATTGCTTACTCGAAGTAATATCATTAAAAACCCAGAGGTTTCCTTCATATTCATTATCATGCGAAAAAAGAGGAATATACTCTAAAGAAAGAATTTTTCCCTCTTTATTTGTAAACTCTTCCCCCTTGAAATGATAGCGGTTTTCCGCCATCCACTGGTATTTCTCTTTTAAGTCAAAAGACTCCGCATAGTTTCCGGCTAAAAACTCCACTACCTCTAAAAATTTTTGAGGTATTTCGTAAGGTTTAAATCCTAAAACCGGGATAAAATGTGGATTCATATAGGTAATATATCCATCTTTATCCTCAAGACAAATTCCGGCAGGAAGATTCTCCATCAATTTCTGCATCCTCAGGTTAGCTGCCTGCAAAGCCTGACTTCTTTCGATTACTTCCTGATTCTGACGGGTTCTCTCGAGAGAGTATTTAATGGAGCGCTCTAATACATAGGAATTAATTTTCCCTTTCAGAAGGTAATCCTGGGCACCAAGAGAAATGGAATTTAAAGCCAGATCGTTGTCTCGGTTACCGGTAAGAATAATAAAGGTAGATTTCGGAGACCTTAATTTAAGAGCCTGAAAGGTATTTAAACCGCTGGAATCCGGTAGATTGAGATCTAAAAGAATAATGTCAGGAAAACCACTCGTTCTTATGTGCTCTAAAGCTGAAGCAAGATCCGACTCATGATGTAAATTATACTCAATTTGCGTATCTTTAAGAAGCTCTGTGACATAAAAACAATCGAATTCACTATCTTCAACCAGTAGTATATTCATTATTTTGATAGACCTGACTCTTTATTAATTTTCCAGTCTGTTTCCTATATTATACCGGTAAAAAATATTTGCAAGATATTTTGTATAAAACAAAACTCTTACAGGAGACAAAAATGCGACTCATTCAAAAATTCGGTTTTTTCTTACTTTTCCATATTTTCTTAGAATCCTGTATGTTTCGCTCATTCGGAGGAGCTTTTCACCCGGATCCTTCTTTTTCAAACTTGAGTAAAGAAGCAAAAGCCCTGGTTGCTGAGGCCTATAAAGGAATCAATGTAGAGAAGCTTGTAGATTTTCATACCCATATAATAGGAACGGGAACTTCCTGCAAAGATTGTTATATCAATCCAAATATGAAATCCATTTTTCATCCTGCTCATTTTCTTCGGTATAAAATATATTTAAGTACTCTCGGAGTAAAATCTGCCTCCCGTGCAGACGAAGAAGCCCTTCATAGACTCATAAACCTGATTCGCTCCAATCCTTACCATGGAAAGCATTATATTTTGGCTTTCGATAAACACTATAATCAGGATGGAACCGTAAATGAAGAGAAAACAGAATTTTATGTTCCGAATGAATATGTATATGCACTCTCTCAACAGTATCCCGATATTTTCCTTCCGGCGATTTCTGTTCATCCCTATAGAAAAGATGCTCTGGAACAAATAGACTATTGGGCAGAAAAAGGAGTCAGACTGATGAAATGGCTTCCCAATGCACAGGGAATGGATCCCTCTGATAAAAACATTATACCATTTTATAAGAAACTCATTGAGAAAAGAATAGTTCTTTTGAGCCATTCCGGGGAAGAAAAAGCAGTAGAAGCAGACGAATACCAGAAACTAGGAAACCCTCTTTTATTCAGACTGGCACTACAACTCGGAGTCCATGTTATCCTTGCTCACTGTGCCAGTCTGGGACAAAATTCAGATCTCGATACAAAAGAGTTGAGAACCATAGATAATTTTGTTTTATTCAGTCGACTTATGGAAGAAAAATTTAATGGGAAGCTATATGGAGATATTTCTGCTTTAAGTCTGGTAACAAGATTACCCAAACCTATCCTGACTGTATTGGAAAAAGAAGATTGGGCGAAAAAACTCGTGGATGGAAGTGATTATCCGATTCCGGCTGTTAATGTTTTAATTCACCTTGGCAAATTAGAAAAACTCAAACTCATTACAAAAAAAGAACGGGAACTTCTAAGAGAAATATACCAGGTAAACCCTCTACTCTTTGATTTTGTTCTAAAAAGAAGCCTGCGTCATCCTTCCAGCGGAAATCGTCTAAAACCAGAAATATTTGAAAACAAAGAAGGTATATTCCAATACTAAACTGTCTAACCTTCCTGTAATTTATTCAGGAGTTTCTTTCAGCATAATCAAGAGGAGAAATTTGTTCGAGGAGAGGAGGCTGCCACTTTGTAGGAACTTTTACTGCGTCTTTTAGCCTCGATAGATAAACCGATTTGGGAATCTCATAGGCTCCCAAATTCCAGGTGACCTCATTCAACTGCTGGGTATCAAAGAGGGTAAAACCGGACATATCCAGGGCTGAAAAGAGATAAGATAGGGCTACCTTACCGGCATCTGAACTAAAAGAAAACATACTTTCACCTGCAAAAAATTTCCCTATAGCGACACCGTACGCTCCGCCTACGAGGTTTCCGTAACTATCCCAGGCCTCAACACTATGGGCATAACCATCCCGGTGAAAATTTGTATATCCTTCAATAAAACCTTTGCTTATCCAGGTAGGTTCATAAACTCGCAGAGCACAACCTTTCATTACATCCGTAAAAGCTTCATTAAAAGTAATGGTATATAAACCTTTTTTAATCTTTCTTTTTACCGTACGGGAAATGTGCAAACCTTTAATATCAAAAATTGCCCTGGGGTTTAAGCAATACCAGCGGATCGGATTTTGTGACCAGGGAAATATTCCGTGACTGTAAGCATAAAACAGCCTCTCCGTACTAAAATCCCCTCCAATAGCCACCATATCGCTTTTTATCATTGAAGGATTACCAAAAAAAGATTCAAAATCTCTCACAGACATCAATCACCTCCTGCTACAAGTGGCTCCTCCAGAATTGAATGCTTTTTAAAATGTCCCTGTGTATCTTTATAAAATAATTCCATTTTCTTTGTATCGGATAGAGCCAGTTTTAACTCACCCTTTTCTTCTCTGTATTTATTAACGGGTAAAACATAGTAATTCCTTTTACCTTTTATCCAGTTACGATAAACCCAGACCGGTTCATAGCCTACAGAATGAATGGAATAGCTCACTTCTTTTTTTTCACCATAATCAATCAGCTTTTTTGAAATGGAAAAATTGAAGATGATACCTCCATCAGTGAATCTTCTGTGCTGGGCAGATACAAAATTACCCAGAGAGTAAATATGCAGGGTTTGCCTGTGTCTTCCCTTTTTATCCTTTCTTGTCTGTAAACCAAAAGGTTGTAGAACGTGAGGATGCCCACCGAGAACTACATCCGCTCCTTCTTCTAAAGCCAGTTCTACCATTTCTTTTTGAAACTTATCCGGAAGACGCAAATACTCTGTTCCGAAATGATAGTATACAAATATCATATCAAAGGACTGGCTTCTGGCGAGAAGGATATCTTTTTTTATTTGTTCTTTGTCTATCAGGTTCACTACAAAGTTTCCGGGTACGCGGATTCCGTTGGTACCGTATGTATAAGCAAATAATGCAATTCTTATACCATTTTTTTCTATAGTGTAAATGCGATTCTTCTCATATTCCTTTTTATTCTTATAGGTGCCGAGATGTCCGAGTCCCTGCTTATCAAGAGCCTCTATCGTGTGTTCCAGTCCAACTTTTCCCGTATCACAGGAATGATTATTGGAGGTGGTAAGAATATCAAAACCGGCTTTTTTTAAGGCTGAAGTTAGGGAGTCCGGGGTTCCGAAAGCCGGGTAGCCGGCATATAACTTAGGATTATTGGGAAGAGTTGTTTCGAGGTTGCCAATGGTAAAGTCTGCCCGGGAAAGATAGGGACTGATTTCTTTGAATACCGGTTCAAAATCATAGCACTTGCACTTTTTGTCATAAGCTGCATCCAGCTGGGTATTGTGAACCATAATATCTCCTACTACAGAAAAGCTGAGCGAGGATTGAGAGGTTTCGGGAGAAATTCTGCGAATGGTACTGGCACAATTTACAAACCAAAACGCTAAAAGAATAATTAAAATGCTTTTTTTTGGTACAACACTCTTATATTTCTCTTTTTTATTTTGCATATTTATTAATATCACCTGATTCTTTGACTCCTGCTTCCTCCGGACTGGCCTTCTGAATGGAAAAACCTTTCTCTAATTTGGTACGTCCATTCAGGAGATTTCGAAAACTTATTTTGGATTTATATCCCATCCATTTCTTGAAATTTTGCAGAGGGTGTAGGTTGTAATGGAAAGGATAGTCCGGGAAACGCTCGCCTTCTCCCTCCGGAAAACCAAAAATTCCTTTGGTAAAGGAGGTAATGGTTCTCAAAAGCACACTTTTTTCATCTACCGGTAGGGATAAAATATTGTCTCGAAACCCCTGCGGAAACTTTGTATACTCTTCTGCATTGGAAGTATATAAAATCCGAATAGGAATATTTAATTTCTTTGCTGAAAGGGAAATGGCCTGCATGGTCTTTTTCCCGGTTAAATCCCCCGGAATCGCCTGAATTCTACCCTTCTTAGCCAGTTCGTGTAAATAAGCATATTCCTTCTCTACATTGTGAAATGATTGCAAACCAAAACGCTTTGTCATATAATTCAGGTCTTTCAAACGAGAGGGAACTCCAACTTTTGTTGCCGCAATTTTCCAGGCCTGGTTAATCAGGTTAAAGTCTGAACCGGCTTCAAATTCTTTTTTTATCAGTTCATAGGAAGCTTTATTATTACTAAAAGACCAGAGTTTTAAAAATTCGGGATAAGTGGGGGCTGTTTTTAAAAATAAGATATGTATCTTATTCACCCTGACAATCACCGGGTCAAAATCCATGAGATAGGCAAATTCACTTCTGGCCTTTGCTATAAAGCTCAGATTCTGGTCCGTTCCCACACCGATATAGCCTCCACCGATATTTTCAATAGGTTTCATGAATAAATCAATCCTCATCTCGTTGGAAATTGGATAATGAGCAGCAAATAATTTACGTTCTTTAGGCAGTTCATCATAGCTGGATTCCGGGATTTGGAAAGCTTGAAGAATTTCGGCTTCTGTAGGCTTTTTCTCGATTTTCTTTTCAGGGCCGGAACAGGCGAGTAAAAGAAACAAGCCGGGAATTATACTGAAAATGACTCTTTTTTTCAAATTCATAGTCTTACCTTCGGATATTGGAAGTTATTACCCAAAACAGCGTTTGGTCTTACCAAGAAAAAATTTCAGGCCAAAAAAGAAAGAAAAACTTCTGAGAAAACGGTTGTGAATTTAGGACTATACGGAGTAAGATTAAACATAGCTATAAGATCATAAAACAGGCTTGTGAGATGGAGAAATGGTATTGTCCGCAACCGGTTGCTGAGCTATATACTGAGCGGAGAAGGTGCTCCCTGAGCGGAGCCGAAGGGCAGCAACCGCAAGGGGGCAAAGAGAAGTTGGTTTTAATTCGAATCTTTCTTGTTTCTTTTGAAACGATTCAAGGCACGTTTGAAGATACCTACTTTGTTGACTTTGTTGAAATGAGATTCTAATTTTTTAATGAAATGACTTTTGGGATCAATTTGTCTCATATCTTCGATATACTTCTGTGCTTTTTCGCTTTCTTTATTTTCTACGCAGTATCTTCCCATTACGTAAGCAAAGTTCAGAGCTTCCACGATATGGAAGGTATCCCGCGATGGATTAATGTCTCGGAATTTTGTAATATTACCCAGAATATGGGGAATTTCCTGAAAATTTCCCGCCTGTAAGGCTTCTTCCGCACTGGCCAGTTTTCCGAAAACAAATTCAGGGAACCTTTCTTTGGCTTTCCGAATGATATCCATTGCATTTTGTTTTTCATCTTCTGCCAGATAGGCTGTGTATAAAAAGTTATAAGCCATGGGTAGATCCGGATTTTCAGTGATGATTTCTTTTAATCTTTCAATTGTTTCTGCCGGTTTCTTTTGTAATTTGAAATACAGGTCTATCAGTTCAGAACGAAGTTCATCTTCCACTTTCCTTGTGGAATACATGGGATCCCAGGAAATACTAAAGGTACTGGTCTTTATTACTTTTTTAACTTCCGGTCTGACTTTTTTAGGAAGAATTGTTTCCCTTTCCGGTACATTGATGGGTGTTTTTTTTCTTCGACTTGACTTTCTCATATTTTTCCGTCTCTTTTTACTAAGTATAATTCCTTACTTTAATTTCCGAATAACTCTTTTTCAATACATGCACAAATTATGTGACCAAATAAAATATGACACTCCTGGATTCTCGGAGTGTCTCTCGAAGGAACTTTTAAACAAAAGTCACAGAGTTCTAACATTGCACCTCCGCTTTCCCCGGTGAATCCTATTGTTACTAAACCCTTTTCCCTGGCAATTGACAGAGCTCGTATAATATTCTTTGAATTGCCGGAAGTGGAAATTCCGATAAATATATCTCCTGAATTTCCATTAGCTTCTATTTGCCTGGCAAACACATGCTCATAACCATAGTCATTTCCGATGGCTGTTAGTGTGGAACTGTCCGTATTCAGAGCTATTGCAGCAAGGCCCGGCCTGTCAAAATAAAAACGAGAAATTAGTTCACCGGCAATATGTTGACTATCTGCAGCACTACCTCCGTTTCCGGCAATCAGGATTTTTCCTTTTTGTTTATAGACTTCTATCGCTTTCTGACTTATGTCCTGCAGGGTTTGAAGAATTTCTTTGTCTTCTATTGCTTTTTGTTTGGTGAAAATTGAATCTGTAAATTGTTTTTGTATGTAATCTTTCACTTGTTTACCTATTGCTTAAGAGCTAATATAACCATACGACTATCCGTTTGTGCAAAAGGTTTTTGCAAATAATTTCCGAATACCTTCAAAATTCTGAACTTGTGTTCTTCTAAAAGCTTTGTAATTTGCTCTTCGTAGAAAACTCTCATAATGTGTCTGTCTTTGATCACCTTTTCATCAAGGTTGTAGACAAAATTTACTTCTACAAGAATTTTTTCCTGATTCGGGTCTTCCTTTAAGCGGAAACCTCGATTCCTTTGAATGATGGTTTCTCCTATGCGAGAAGTACTGACAGTAGTAATAGGTTTTCTTTGAATTTGTTGAATAGGAAAAGCATTCCAGACTTCTAAAAGAAAAAGACCGGAACGCCCGAGGTTTTTCCAGATATTTCTTAAGGCAAAGGAAATATCTTTGTCTTCAATCAGGTAGTTGAAGGTACCAAAAAGACAGGAAATGCACTCAAACTGTCTCGCAGCAATAAAAGAGCGGATATCACCTATTTCAAACTGTCCCTGCGGAAACCGTTTCTGGGCTGTTTTTATCATTTCAGGAGAGGAGTCAATCCCATGGCAGGTAAAACCGAAATTTTGAAGAGCGTTGATATGTTCTCCGGTACCACAGCCCATATCCAGAAGAGATTTTATGCCCATTTTATCCAGAAGACTTTGGATAAATGTCACTTCGTTTGAGAAGTTTCGTCCCGGACTTTCAATCTGGTAGTAGTATTCGGCTAAGTCTTTATACAGCTTCATGGGGAATAATTATTTATATTTTTAAAAGGAAAATCTATTGAATCCAGGCAGTGCTGCCGTAATTTAGTATATAATGGCAGTAATTCTAAAGGCTCTTATATATACAATCTGTTTTTTTGCAAGTTTTTCTCTGTATCCGGAAGCACTAAACCGTCCTTCCGAAAATGAGATTTATCTCTGGGGTAGTATTATGTTTGTAATCTCCCTCGGTACTTTACTACTTCTGGTTTTTATTCTTTCGAAGTTTCAGGAAAAGAAATTTCCTACCATGGGCTACAATTTGCAGGACATGCCCGAATCAAAAGCAGAAACCGATCACAGAGAGAAAAGTTTCCTGAATAGTGTCAAGACCTGGCTAAAATCAGATAAGCCCATTATGGAGAAGAAAACACTTAAAGAGGAGAAGTTGTCTTCAGTTGAAGAAAGTGAATCCATCTTTGATACGGATTCTCTTTATTCGCCTATTTCAGATGAAGACTATAACCTGAAAACTTCAGCTAAAAGTGAAGCTTTTGACCTGGGTCATTCGGATGTTTTTTCTACCGGGAATTCCGAGTTTGATGATACCTGTAGTGAATTCTTGCACCTTATGTCTGCCTCGATTCCCTGTAGGATGGTGATTTTATTTATCAAAGAGGAAACACTTAGTTCTTATATGGAACTGAAGGGAGCTTTGATCCAAAAAACAAATGGAAAAGGAAGCATCGGAATCTCGGAAGATATGATGGAACATCTTGAGAAAAAACAGGGAGCTTATTCAGGAGAGCACACAGAAGCAGTTTTACCCATTTTATATAATTCCCAGCTTTTTGGAGCTGTTATGTTTTGCTTCGATTCTCCGGTAGAGCAGATTGATATTGCGAGGGTCTGGCCGGACATAAAAAAATATTCCGGAAAATTATACGAAACAAAAAACATTACCCATACTGAAGAGCGAGAACCTTCTCTCTATAATCTGGAAGACTTTTACCAGGATTTAAACCAGAGGTTCCAGGAAGCACATCCTCAAAACTTAACCCTCATTAAAATCTTGAAATCCAAACAGGTAACGGGAACTTTTTCCGTTTTAACGGCTAGTTTACCGGAATACGTTGGAAATGGGTATAAAGCTTACCGTATTTCAGTGGATACCATAGGTTTGTTTCTGGATATTGAAGGAAGGGATAAGTTCAGTAAATCCCTGCGTAAAATTCTTCCTAAGATGAAAAAAGATCTGGGAGAAGTTGAAATTTGTGTAGGAGCAGCTGATTTTCATTCAGGTATGAAAGGGGCTCAGAAATGGTATGAAAGGGCTTTAAATACCCTGAATGAAGCCATTGCCGTTGGACCGAATAATTACAGGCTCTATAAAGTTGATTAATTGTGTTTTCTATTGGGAATATTTTAAAAGCCCTTCCGTTTGTGCTTCGCTATGCGGGTATTCTCAATAGTGCTCAGATTTTTACTGAGGAATTTTTTTTAACTTCTATCCTCCGGGAAGGAAAGGAATACAGGGTTTTTTCCTATACCCCTATGGATCCGGAACCGGAAAAACTTCCGGGTATTTTATTGATACACGGTTTAAGTGCAAGAGGCATCGAAGATGAGAGAATTGTCGAACTTGCCAGAAATCTTTCCTCCCTCGGTTTTGTTGTTTTTACCCCGGAATTAGAAGAAATTACGCAGTTACAAATAATTCCTGAGTCTATAGAGAATATAACAGATTGTATTCTTTCCATAAAACATGAGCCCCATCGATTTGCTGTAGATAGACTGGGCTTTTTTTCGGTTAGTCTTTCCGGAGGAATGGGCCTTGTAGCTCTTGCGGACAGCCGAGTTCAGGGTTTAGTGAATGCTGCTTTAATTTTAGGAGCTTACTCGGACTTTGAAACTGTAATTCCCTATGTGCTGGAGCATTTCGAAGAAGACAATTATGCCGGTCTGGTTCTTTTGTATAATTATCTGGATAGGATTCAAGATGTGAGCCCGGAACTTAAAAAATTTCTTTTTGTAGCGGCTCTCGATAACGGTCTCAGAAGAGGAAAGGGTGAGTTAGAAGCCCCGGAGCTCTGGCAAAATTTAGAAGATGAAGATAAGGGTTTTATAAAAGACTTTTTTGAAAATTCCCTGTTCAGAAAAGAATTAGGGGAAAAAATTCAAAAATCCAGTCCGGAACTTTTGCGAGAACTTTCCCCTATATACTTTTTGGATCATTTAAAACTTCCTCTTGCCATTCTTCACGGGGAAAGTGACGCTGTCTTATCAGAAAAAGAAAGTATTCAGTTGGCAATCGAATTAAAAAAGAGAAAAACACCCTTTCTCCTGGAGATAACCGGGCTTTTATCCCATGGAGATACCCTGCCGATGTATAAACAATTAAAAGAAGTTCCGGGATTAGCAAATGGTTTTGGATATTTCTTTACAAATTTATCGTCTAAAAATACGATAGGGTGAAAAGCTTGCTTTTATTTTTATAAAAACTTTTCCTGAATAGGATCGATTAATAAAGTTATAAGCCGAAGAGTAGAATATGGGAACAGAAGAACCACAAAACGAAGAACTGGAAGAAAAGCAAAATATCGAAGAGCAGGTTCCTGAAGATCCGGGAGAAAGATTGGTAGGCGGTAAAAAGTCACTTGACCCGACTACTTTTTTTACAATCGATATTGCAAAAGATTTAATGTCTGCCCATTTAATTATAGATGCAGAGTCTATAAAACTTGACGAAGTTTCTTCTCCTATGGTTCAACAATTTTTATCCCGCTCCGGATTAGATCCCGATTTAATTGATTATACCTCCATTAATTATGTCTTTGCTGAAATCAATCGCATGAAGTCGGGGCAGTCCAAGCCCGGGATTATCAAAACTCTTGTATCTCGTGGGAAGCAGCCCGAGAAGGGACGTGATGGCTGGTTAAAGTATTTTTTCCCGATTAATCAGAGAGTAGTGATTAAGGATGATGGTTCAGCTGACTTCCGAAATATAGATAAGTATGTTTCTATAAAAACCGGTGAAAAAATTGCGACGGTTTTTCACGGTCTTGTCGGAAAGCCGGGCAGGGATGTAAAAGGAGGTCTGATTCAGGCTCCTCCTATTGACAGGCCCAAGCTAATCGTTGGAAAAAATATTAACTCTCAGGACAGAGAAGAGTATACAGAACTTACCGAAGTTTTAAAATATACCGATTATCTTGCTACCTGTGATGGAGTTTTATACGCACAGGAAGGTTCTATTTCTGTTTCCCCGGAGCTGGAGATCAATTCAAATGTTGGATTGTCTACAGGTAATATAACATTTGATGGAACCATTAATATACGGGGTACGGTTGAAGACGGTTCGAAGGTAGAATCTACCGGCAATTTATTTGTTTCCGAGAACATTGAGACTTCCCAGGTAGTTGTTGGAGGAGATCTTATGGTTAAGGGTGGGATTAAGACCAATTCGAAAGGAGTGATTAAGGTTGCGGGGAGTCTTAGGTCTAAATTTATAGAGAATTCCGTTTTGGAAGTAGATGGAGATGTCTATGTTGATTTCTCCATTTTAAATTCTAAAATTTATACCCTCGGTAGTGTAATTATGACCGGGAAATCAAATGCAATCATCGGTTCGGAGATTACCTGCTACGGCGGTCTTTCTGCTCATAATCTGGGTTCTAATGCAGGTTTAAACGTTCATATAGAAACCGGAGTTCATTACAAGAACGAGAGATTATTCATCGAGTTACAGGAGCAAATTAAACTTTCCGAGAAAGAGCTGGATAAAGTTATCCCTAAAATCCAGCAAATGAAAATTTTTATTCAAAAAAGTCGAGGAAAGCTGGATAACCAGAGAAAGCTTCAGTTTCAAAAGGTTTTTGAAGAATACAAAAAACGTGAAAACATGCATAAAATGCTCGTTGCCAAGCATGAGGATCTGAAAACCGGAAGGTTTAACCTTGAGAAAGTGAACCTGGTGGTAAGAAATACAGCTTTCCCGGGAACTGTCATTAAATACAGGAGACAGGTCGAAAGAATCAGTAAAGAGCAGAGTGCTTTTATGATGAATTTCTTTCCCGGTCAGGATCATGCCGCCATGACAGCCATCAGCGGCAAGCATAAGAAATCAAAAGCAGACTAAGGTTGTAAAACCGAAAGTACAGATTCTTTTGTCGGATGAAGGATGATTCCTTTATCCGTGATGATTCCCCTGATATTTTTAGCCGGAGTAACATCAAAGGAAGGGTTCAGAGCTTTTGCTCCCATAGGAGCTATTACTCCTTGCGGTATTACTGGTGTTCCGTCTTCTTTTTTTAAAAAAGCCATGCGGGTTAGCTCATCTTCCGGTCTCATTTCTATGATAATCTCATCGCCGGACTCTATCTGTAAATCAAAACTGGTATGAGGAGCTGCTACATAAAAAGGAACACCATGCTCCCTGGCGATAATAGAAAGCGGATAGGTTCCGATTTTATTGGCTGTATCCCCGTTGAGGGCAATTCTATCGGCACCAACGATGATAGCATCAATCTTTCGATCTTTCATTAACCAGCCGGCCATATTATCTGCAATGAGATAATAGGGAATGCCTTCTTCTTCCAATTCCCAGGCAGTTAAGCGAGAACCCTGGTTATAGGGTCGGGTTTCGTCTACATATACGGTTATTTCAAATCCCTCATCTTTCAGGGCTCGGATTACTCCGAGAGCGGTGCCAATTCCGGCAGTCGCCAGGGCTCCCGTATTACAATGTGTTAGGATAGAAAGTTTCTTTTGGGAGATATAGAAAAGTTTGCTTCCATTACGGGCAATCGCCTGATTTGTCTCAAGGTCTTTTTTATAGAAGTTTATAGCGAAAGATTCGGTTTTTTCTTGTAGTTCGGATAATTTTAGGGCCTCGTAAGTCTCTTCTGGAATTTCCTGAATCAGGCTGTCCAGTGCCTGTTTGAGGTTTACAGCGGTAGGTCTCGCTGATTCAAGGTAGCTTAAAACTTTTTGAAACTCTTCGAAGGAAGGTTTCTTAGTTTGAGATTTTAAGAAAAGAACCGGGCCAAAAAGAGAAGTTACACCTATAGCTGGAGCTCCTCTTACCACCATATTTCGAATGGAATCAAAAACATCCTCATGGCTTTTGCAATTTATAAAAACTTTTCTCGCCGGGAGCAAACGCTGATCCAGTAACTGAAGCTGGTTATTTTCCCAGATAATACACTTTAAACTCTGTAATTGATTCATATAACCAGTTCTTCGGTTTCTTCCCTGTCCGCAAATAAAAAAAATGGAATTAAGTTGATTATCCTCTAATTTAGTTGACAAATAATCTGTTATATTAAATAACAGATTAAAATAACAGAGTGGTATGAAGCCATGGAAGATGAACGACTGGTAGAAATCAAAGAAAAACCCATACGCAGTGTCATTAAAGCCATTTCCTGGAGAATTACAGGAACGATGGATACGATTCTCATTTCTTTTTTATTGACCGGAAGCCCGAAAGCAGCTTTTTCTATCGGTCTTGCCGAGCTATTTACAAAAATGCTCTTATACTATACGCATGAGAGAGTCTGGTCCAAATTGAAGTTTGGAAGAGAAGTGGTTCCTCATCCGGAATACGAAATTTAGGAGAACAAATTGGAAGAAGAAGAAATACTGAAAGAAGAAGTAGAAGAATTACTCAGTCATTTAAACGAGGAAATTTCCTCTCTCTCAGCCTTAGAGGGGATGAAGTATTTAGCAGAAGAATTTTCCGGACAGGTAACTTTTTCTACAAGCCTTGGTCTGGAGGATCAGGTGCTTACAGATATCATATTCAAGAATCATTTACCAATTCGCGTTTTTACCCTCGATACGGGTCGTCATTTTGAAGAAACGTATGAAGTTTTAAATATGACTAATATCGAATATAAGAAAAAGATTGAAGTTATTTTTCCTGATCATAAAGAAGTAGAGAATCTACTTACCCAAAAAGGTCCCTTTAGCTTTTATGATTCTGTGGAGAGCCGCAAGGAGTGTTGCCATGTTCGTAAAGTCTTACCTTTAAAAAGGGCTCTTTCCGGTTATCATATCTGGATTACCGGCATTCGTTCTGAGCAAAATGAGAACAGGAAAAATTTACTTAAATTTGAATGGGATGAATCCAATGTAATTATTAAATATCATCCGATCCTAAATTGGAGTCTCACAGAAGTTCAAAACTATATCTCGGAAAACAAGGTTCCTGTGAATAGCCTGCATCAAAAAGGTTACCCGAGTATTGGTTGTGCACCCTGTACCAGAGCTGTTAAAGAGGGAGAGGATATACGCTCCGGTCGCTGGTACTGGGAAAAAGAAGGCCTGAAAGAATGCGGTCTTCATTTACATTCTTAAATCGGTGAATCATATGAGTACATATAAATTAGATTATCTGGAAGAATTAGAATCTGAATCTATTTACATTATGAGAGAAGTGGCTGCCCAGTTTGAAAACCCGGTGCTTCTTTTTTCCGGTGGTAAAGATTCGATTACCCTGATCCATCTGGCAAAAAAAGCCTTCTGGCCGGCTAAGATACCTTTTCCTCTTATGCACATAGACACAGGCCATAACTTCCCGGAAGCTCTTTTGTATCGAGATAAGTTGGTTGCCGAGATTGGAGCTAAATTGATTGTGCGTTTAGTTCAGGATTCTATTGATAAGGGTCGTGTCAAAGAAGAAAGTGGAAAATACGCAAGTCGTAATGCCCTGCAAACCAGGACTCTTCTGGATTCTATAGAAGAGTTGAAGATCGATGCCTGTATCGGTGGTGCGAGACGGGATGAAGAAAAAGCCAGGGCTAAAGAACGAATTTTTTCTGTAAGGGATGAGTTCGGAAGCTGGGAACCACGTCTTCAGAGACCGGAATTATGGAACTTATATAATGGAAAGATTCATAAAGGTGAGAATGTTCGTATCTTCCCTATTAGCAACTGGACCGAATTGGACGTCTGGAACTACATTAAAAGGGAAAATATAGAACTTCCTTCTTTATATTTTTCTCATAAACGAAAATGCTTTTATAGGGATGGTCTTATCTATCCGGTTTCTGATTATATCTATATGGATGAAAATGATAAGCCGGAAGAAATGATAGTTCGATTTAGAACCGTTGGTGACATGAGTTGTACGGCTGCTGTAGAATCGAGGGCTGATAAGTTAGACGATATTATCTCGGAAATTCGTGAATCCAAAACAACTGAGAGGGGAAGCCGACTGGATGATAAGCGTTCCGAAGCTGCCATGGAAGAAAGAAAAAGAGGAGGATATTTCTGATGGAATTACTGCGTTTTATAACCGCCGGAAGTGTGGATGATGGAAAAAGTACTCTCATTGGAAGAATGCTTTATGATACAGGTTCTGTACTTCAGGATCAATTGGAAGCAATCCAGAGAAGCAGTGAAAAGTTGGGATTTCTCAATCTGGCTCTTTTGACCGATGGACTGAAAGCGGAAAGAGAACAGGGCATTACAATTGATGTGGCCTATAAGTATTTTTCTACCGATAAGCGTAAGTTCATTATAGCAGACGCTCCGGGACATATTCAATACACGAGAAATATGATTACAGGTGCATCAAATTCTAACCTTGCCATCATCTTAGTAGATGCCAGAAAAGGTGTGATAGAACAAACCTACAGGCATTCTTACATTGCATCTTTGGTAAAAATTCCTCATATCGTGGTTTGCATTAACAAGATGGATCTGGTAGATTATTCAGAAGAAATCTTTAATAGGATTAAAGAAGAGTTCAATTCTTTTGCAGCTCGACTCGATATCAAAGATATAGAGTTTATACCGGTAAGTGCTTTAAATGGTGATAATGTGGTGGAGCACTCAAAGAATATGCCCTGGTATGAAGGAAGAAGCCTTTTGCATCATTTAGAAAATGTGCATATTGAAAGTGATTATGATTTTGTAGAAGGAAGGTTTCCCGTCCAATTTGTGATTCGTCCCCAGTCAGGAGAGTATAAGGACTTTAGAGGATACGCAGGACAAATTGCCGGTGGTATTTTTAGAAAAGGAGATTCCATTATTGTGCAACCTTCCGGTTTTGGAAGTAAGATAAAGGCGATTCATTTTTCAGGAAGAGAAATTGAGGAAGCCTTTCCTCCTATGTCGGTAACAATTACTCTTGAAGATGATATTGATGTCAGTCGCGGTGATATGATTATTCAAAAAGAAAATCAGCCACAAAAAGAACAGGATATTACTGCTTATATTTGCTGGATGGATACAGGTAAAATTGGTGAAAATTCTCGTTTTATACTTCAACATACCAGTAACCGGGTTAAATGTATTTTAAAAACGATTGCTCATAAGATCAATATCAACACCTTTGAGGAAGTCCAAAACGATAAGGAATTGCATTTAAATGATATTGCCAAGGTTCAAATACGCACCGCGTCTCCCGTGATGTATGACGAATACCGAATTAACCGTGAAACGGGGAGTTTTATCTTGATTGATGAAGCAACAAACCTGACCGCTGCGGCCGGGGTTATAACAGGAAAAGGAATCTAAACGTGGATATAGGGTTTGTAAGCCTTGTAGGGGCCGGGCCGGGTGACCCGGAGCTAATTAGCCTGAAAGGTTTTAAAGCTATTCAAAAAGCTGAGCTTATTCTTTATGATGCACTTTTATGCGAATCCTATAAGGAACTTTTTCCGAAATCTTCAGAAAGTATATTTGTAGGAAAAAGATGCGGTAAACATTCTCACAGCCAGGAAGAAATTAATCACTTACTTGTGTTAGAAGCCAAACGTGGTAAAAGAGTGCTTCGTCTGAAAGGGGGTGACCCCTTTCTTTTCGGTAGAGGAGGGGAGGAAGTTCTGGCCCTTATAGAGAACGAAATTCCCTACGAGATAATCCCCGGTATTAGCTCTGCCCAGGCAGCCTCTGCACAATTTCAAATTCCCCTTACCCATAGAGGTCTATCCCGAAAAGTCTTATACTTAAATGGACACGGAATACTTAAACAAAGTCCTTCTGAATGGAAGGAACTTGCAGACTTCAAAGGTACAATTGTTATTTTTATGGGAATGAATCGTATTCAAGATATTGCGAATATTTTAATTCACTATGGAGCTAAACCGGAAACTCCTATTTCTATCATGGAAAATGTAAGTTTTCCGGGTTCTACCATGAGCTTTTCATCTCTTTCAAATATGGCAATAAACGGGAATAGACCAAAGACTACCGGTCCCGGTATTATTGTGATAGGAGAAGTTGTAAAGTTTGCACTAAATATAGAAAATTTAGAATATAAGAGTTTTCTAAAAGTCTCGAACTTTTAAACATTATGAATCGAGAGAATAAACTCTTTCCTATTTTTTTAAACCTGCATAAACGAAGAGTTTTAATTGTAGGTGGAGGAAAGGTAGCCCTTGAAAAACTTTATAGTCTTTCAAGCAGTGGTGCCTGTATAAGTGTAGTAGGAAAAATAATTCTTCCGGAAATAAAATCTTTCAAAATGGAACAATGTAGCCTCGATTATATGGAAAGGGAATTTAAAGAAAGTGATTTAGTAGGAATAGATCTTTTATTCAGTGCAACAAATAATTCTAAAGTAAATCAGAGTATTACTGATTTAGCTAAAAAACATAAAATCTGGGCAAATTCGGTAGACGATCCCCTTCATTGCGATTTCTTCTCCGCAGCAGTATTCGACAGGGGACCGGTTCGCATAGCCCTTTCAACTGATGGTAAATTTGCCGGTCTTTCCGGAAGTCTAAAAAGAACTTTGGAGAAACTCATTCCGGAAGAGTCCGATGAGGATTTTCAAAAACTTATGGATTTAAGAACGAAAATTAAACTCATAGAACCAAACGCACAGAAAAGGTCGGATATTTTAAAAGGTATTATTCGAGAACTTGAATATAAATATTTTACTGTAGAAAAATAATAAGATAATTCAGAGGATTTTAATGTCACAGGAATTGGAACAAGTAGAGATTATTAAGCAGGAATCTAAACAGTTACGGGGAACTATCGCAGAAACACTCAAGACTGATTCGGATGGATTTGAAGAAGAAGATAAGCAACTCTTAAAGTTTCACGGCTTATATCAGCAAAAACTTAGGGGAAATGATATTCCTCCTGAAAAGAAAATTTTTACCTTCATGATACGAGGAAGAATACCCGGAGGTCGGCTGAGCTCTGAACAATATCTTGTCTGGGATGAATTGGCGGATAAATATGCCGGTTCTGCTATTCGACTGACGACCCGACAAAGCCTGCAATTACACGGTCTTCTAAAAGGAAATTTAAAGAGTGTAATGCAAACTCTGCATAGCATATCTCAGTCTTCCATGGGTGCCTGTGGTGATGTGGTGCGAAATGTAACTCAGGCCATGAATCCTCTCGGAAAAAAGCGTCTTTTTCAACTCGATGAAGTGGCAGAAACCTTATCTGATCATTTTAAATACAAGACGAGAGCCTATGCAGAAATATGGTTGGATGAAGAAGAGTTAAAGTTGGAAACAGAAGAGCCTATATATGGAAAATCTTATTTACCCAGAAAATTTAAGATAGCCGTTACAGAAGTAGGGGATAACACAATAGATATTTATACCAATGATATGGCATTTGCTGCAAGCTACTCTCCTGATGAGACAATAGATGGATTCCACGTTTTTGCAGGTGGAGGACTCGGTATGACCCATAAAAAACCCCAGACCTTTCCCCGAAAAGCTGATTATATTGGATGGATACAAAAAAAGGATCTCCTAAGTGTTTCCGAAGCTATTGTTAAAGTTCACAGGGACTACGGAGATAGAACAAACCGAAAACACGCTCGTTTAAAATATGTTTTGCATGATAAAGGACTCAATTGGTTTCGCACAGAAGTTGAGAATCAAAGCGGTGTTAAATTTGAACAAAAAGAACTTCCTGCATGGAATAGTCCTTCCTACCTCGGTTGGCAGGAAAGTGAAAACGGAACTTACTCTCTCGGTTTCCACATTCTTTCCGGAAGAATTAAAGATTTTCCGAATATTCCTTTAAAAACGACCTTAAAAGAAATTATTTCTGAATATAAGTTGGACGTTCAGGTGAGTCCGGATCAGGATCTACTTTTATTAAATATACCGAAACAAGCTAAGGTTAAAATTGAAGACTATTTGCAGAAGAAAAATGTAAATCCCTATAGCCCTTCTCCTTTACACGACAGGGCCCTTGCCTGCCCGGCACTCCCTACCTGTAGCCTGGCTCTAACCGAAAGTGAAAGGTTTTTACCTGAAGTTTTAGAAAATGTGAATGCTCTCTTAGAGAAACATTCCTTAAAAAAAAGAGCTCCTCTACTTAGAATGACAGGTTGTCCGAATGGTTGTGCCAGACCCTATACAGCAGAAATTGGGCTTGTAGGTCAACAGAGTGGTGGAAAATATGCAGTCTTTATCGGAGGGGATGCGGAAGGCACAAGGATCGCTACCCAGATAGCCGAAAAAGCAAACCTTGAGTCCATAAAAGAAATTTTAGATAAACTTTTTTCCGAGTGGAAAGCTTCGGGAATAAAAGATGAACGATTTGGAAATTTTATAAACCGAATTGGTTTTGAAAAAGTTACTACCCTTCTTGGCTAAGGCAAAGCAAGCGAGTCTTTCAATGGCTCGCTAATACTTCCGGTTTTTTTATTTCTTTTTTTAGAATTTATTCTAATTGACTTTTCCATTAAAGCATATATATAGAAAGCCATGCCAGCCCTACAAAAAGAAATAGCTTTATGGGGAGAAATCCTTGGTATGGAATTTACCTTCGTTCCTGCCGGAACTTACAGACTTGGAAAAACACAGGAAGCTTCTTTGCTTTTTACAGATCAGTACGACTACTATACCTATCTTGAGGATAAAAGAATTTCAACCGAAGGATTCTATATCAGTAGAACCCTTCTTCATTTGAGTCATTGGAAACATATTTTACAATCAAAATATAGTAAAGAAATAAAAAAACTTATACCTGAAGAGGAATTGGAAGCCTATCAATATAATTATATCCGGGAGCTAAGCTATGGAATTCACCGGGGTTGGAGAAAAGTTCTTAAAGATAAAATTGAAGAAGATCCCATTTTAACATTTAGCTATGATTTAGCCCACTTATTTGCAAAGCAATTTGGTTTAAAACTTCCTTCCGCAGAAGAGTGGGAAATTGCATTAAGAGGCGAGAAATCTTACCTATACCCTGATTCGGATACATTAGATAAATTTGAATTTACAATAGAAACTTATCCTTACTCTTACTACTGGGAAGACCCGGAAAGTACTATGGGTTATAGGGATTCGGGTACAGTTAAAGGGAATAAAAACCGAATTATCTCTTTTGGGAAATACGAAGGTTTTATAAGTAAAAACGGTTTGCAGGATCTTTTCATTTACGGAGGGGAATGGAATTATTTAGAAGAGGCTGGAATTTATCGTTCCATTTCTGATGTGGGTAATGCAAGCAGCGGATGGAATCTTTCTGATGATCCCTATGAATCAGAAGCACTGCACAGGACAAATCATCGGGCCTTTTCCTTACCACCCCTTTTTGCCTACAGCACAACAAGAAATTACCGGGTAGCCGGTTTTCGACTTTTAATTCCTTATAAAAAGGAGCTTACCCGGAATATTATAAAAGAGGAAGCCGGACCAAAGACCGATTGGAAACTATATGCGTTTTTAGGAGAGCCAATTGATAGAGTATTAGAATATTTAGGAAAAGAAGAATACCAGGATAGCTTTGATGCGAGCACCGGTGCTTCAGTATCCTATTCTTGCACATACTATTATTATAAGAAAGGAATGGTTCTCGAAGCCAATGTGCGGTTTGGAAAAATGTTTCGAGCGAGTCCATCAGCAAAAGTCTTGCGTTTTCAAAAACTGATTTTAAAATCTTTTCAAGCCCGGAGATTAGAAGAAAAGCATCATTTTGATCCTTACCAGGTAGAGGTTTTTCCCGGAATCAAAATAGGGGAAACTATAACTAAAAAACAAATTAAGAAGAAAGAAAAGTTAGAAAAAAAATATGGACTTACACTTATGCTGATAGTAAAAGATGAGATTCTTTCGGAAGTTCATATTCATCCTGATTATAAGAACTTAGAAAAATTAAACCGGCTTAAGTACAGAGAAAAAACCTTAGAAAAAGAACAGATACAAATTCTGGAACAAAAAAACCTGAGCGGACACCAGAGCCAAATTAATGGTCTTTTGGAATTGAAAGATAAAAAATTGCTTATAAGTATCTCCTTTGATTCGAGTATTTGCCTCTGGGATATGGACACAAATAAACTTATCAAGAAAATAGAACATAAGGAATACCATGCTCCTTATACCTGCATCTCTCATAGTTGCAAAGAGAATGAAATACTTCTGGGTGATAAAAAAGGAAATGTAGAAATTTTTCAAATCCTAAATGAAACTTTTACAACTTTTTCTATACATAAAGATGAAGTCTTTCAGATTATCCCTCTAAGTGAAAAAAGAATTTGTTCCTCCTCAAAAGATTCAACAATTCAAGTATATGATCTGGATTCAAAACAGCTAATATATAGTTTTCAGGGAAATTATATTTATGATAACTATCCTTTTGCTGTAAATAAATCCCAACAGGATCTATTTTGTTCTTCGACTGCGAAAATATATTGCCTGAATAGTGGTAAAGTAAAAGAAGAGTTTGAGTCTATTATACCCGCTTATGGTATTAAGAGTTTAGAATATTTTAGCAATCAGAATTATTTACTGATAGGATACGATAGTAAATTTATAGTACTGGAACTTGATACAAAAAAGATTATACTTGAGTATAAATATCCAGGCTTTTCTTTTGGTCGGGGTCTAATTCTTTCCTTAATTAAGGGAAATAGTGAAATTCTTCTTGCCGGCAATAATCTCTTAGAATTCAGAGACACAAAAACAGCAGAACTTATCCTGGGTTTTAAAAAATTTCCAACAATTGCGGTTGCTGCTTTATATTCAGAATGGAAAGAAAAAATATATGCCGGAAGCTATGATGGAAGTATTCTCGTTATGAATCCGGAGACTGAGCGATTAGAACATAGGCTCGGAGGACAAAAGTCTCTTATTTATTCAGTAGCGGTTATGGAAAATGAAATCCTATCCGGCGATAGCGAAGGCTATGTGTTCTTTTGGGATAAAAATACTCTTGAGCAAAAACGTATAGAATCCTACCATACAAGTTCCATTACATCTATCCAAATATCTCATGATAAGAAAATTCTAAGTACAGCCTGGGATGGCCGGATTCGAATTTGGAAAGATAATCAGCTCATCTGGGAATATAAGGACAGGGATTGGATCGTATCCTGTGCTTATACAAATAAGGAGAACTCCATCCTTTATTCTACAAAAGAGGGAAAAATAGCCTGTCTTGACATTCAAACCAAAAAAGTATTATATAGTTGGAATATAGGAAGGAAAGAGTATTCTGAGAATTTTCAGGGACTTTGTATCTCAACTGATAAAGAATTTTTTGCATATTGGAATGAAAAAGAAATTTATATACATTCAGTAGCAGATGTGTATACAAAAGATACCCTGAGTTTAAAAGAAGCAGTGCGGGCTCTTTCTTTTTCTTCAGATGATAATATTCTGATAGGTGCTGGCTACAGGGGAGAGCTATACCGTATAGATATAAAAACAAAGCAAATTCAGACTTTCAGACAGGCTGAAATGGATGAGATAAGCCATATTCTTATTAATAAATCCTATATGCTTTGCACCGGTAAAGAAGAAGCCCTGAGTATATGGGATCATAAAAATATGCAATACCTCGGTTCTGTAAAAAATCATTCCGGCGGGATTAGTCCGGCCTGCTTTATTACTGATGATGCATTTGTTGTAGCCGGCTCTGCAGGAACATTAAGAACTTTTAAAATAACAAGATATACATAGTAGAAAAATTAAACTAAGAAAAGGATTTATACAATTTCCAGAAATTCTGATTCGGAACCCTGATACCTTCCACTTCGTTGGAGAGTTCCTCCCGGAGATTCTCTAAAAAATACATATCTACATCGCCTTTGTTTTTTGCCTTTACTTTTCCTCTGTAAGAACAATGGAAAAAGGGTTTCACCTGCTCATAGGTTGCCCGGGAGATATTAATCTTGCCGGGTTCCCCGCTTGATTCCATTCTACTCGCTATATTCACCGTGTCTCCCCAGATATCATAGGTGTATTTTTTTAAGCCCACCACACCGGCACTCACATTGCCTGTGTTTATTCCTATTCGCAGTTCCCAGTAAGGAAGATTTAGCTTGAGACGAAGTTCTTTGATTCGATTCATAATCTCCCGCATCTCTATGGCTGCAAGACAGGCATCGACAACGTGTGTAGGGTTGACTTCGGGTAAACCACCGGCAAACATATAAGCATCGCCTATGGTTTTAATCTTTTCCATTTTGTGGCGTACCAAAATTTCATCAAACTGAGTAAAGTAAGCATCAAGTTCCCTTACCAAATTTTTTACCGGCATACTTTCTACTATCTTTGTAAAACCTACAAAATCAGTAAACACCACAGTTACCTGTTCGTAAAAAACCGATTCTACTTTACCTGTATTTTTTAACTCATTAGCAATTTTTTGAGGAAGTATATTTAAAAGGAGTCTCTCTGTTTTTTCCTTTTCCTGCTCTAAAAGTTCCTGACTTACATGGGTTTGATTCCAGGAGTAGTAACTATAAGCAAATAGAGATATACTGATAATTAAAACAACGATATTATTTGTAATTTTGTCCAAGTGTTCAGGGACGGGCAGGAAAGGTTTATGCGTAAGAAAAAAATAATTAACCAGAAGTATTTCGATAAATGAATATATGCTTCCTATCAGGATAAGGTGTATATTTTTTTTATCAAAGCAGAAGAAAGGTAGGGGTAGAAGGACATAAAAATAAAGATGATAACCCGCTTTCTCTCCCTGCAATAGGCTGTAGTAAACAATTAGTAAACCTCCGAGTAAATGGGAAATGGACATGAAAAGGGTATTTTTTCCCAGTAGGTTTTTTAAAAAAAAGAAGATCAGGATCAAAAAGAAAAAGAGTGTAACGGGAATCAAATAAAAAATAAGATATTTAGAATATATGAAATGATTTATATTTATCAGATAGAGATAGTAATAGAAAACAGCTATGCAAAATACTGCCAGGATAATATCGATTATGAAGAGAAGTTGATTGGATATGATATTATATTTCTTTTCTGAGTGATGAGTATAATGCTCATTTCCGAAATGACTGTATTTTTCCCAGAATTCTAAAAAAAAGTGAAAATAGTTCAGTGTCTTATGCTTCATGATCTTGTCCAATATTAAATTCCGAAAACCGGTTTGATAAGTAAGAAAGTAATAGCTGTAATTATAATTATAAATAAGATATTTAACCAAAACCCTGCCCGCATCATTTCCGGGATACTAAACATTCCGCTTCCATAAACAATGGCGTTCGGCGGAGTAGCAATCGGCATCATAAAAGCACAGCTTGCCGAAAAGGTTGCCGGAATCGCTAAGAGTAGAGGATTTACGTGAATTCCGAGAGCTACCGAACTTAAAACCGGTAAAAACGCGGCGACTGTCGCCGTATTACTGCTGAGTTCAGTAAGGAAGACTATCAGAGTTGTAACAGCAGCAACAATAACAAGGGGAGGAAAATCTTTCAATACAATTGTCTTCTCTCCTATAAACGAGGCAAGTCCTGTAGTTTCCACCGCATAGGCAAAGCTTAAACCCCCACCAAAAAGTAAAAGCACATCCCAGGGAATGCCCCTTGCTGTTTTCCAGTCAAGAAGGAATTCTCCACTTTGCAAGTTTATCGGTATAGAAAAAAGAACGAGAGAAGAAAGTAGCATAATCGAAGAGTCATTCAGACCTGGGATAAGTTTTTGAAGACTGGTTCGAAAGATAAGAAGAATCGCCGTTATTACGAAGACGAGGAAGATAAGCTTTTCCGGTTTAGAAATTTTTCCTAATTTCAAAAATTCCTTTTCTATGATTTCCTTTCCGCCCGGAATTTCCGGTAAGCGTACAGGAAAAATGAAGCGAGTTAATAATTGATAACAAAGCGGTAAGGAAATAACTACAAGAGGAGTTCCTACCATCATCCACCTGGCAAAACTGATGTCGATTCCCCGATTTGCAAAATAGCTCACCATAAGAGCATTGGGAGGGGTTCCGATAATGGTTCCGATTCCTCCTATATTCGCTCCATAAGCAATCGATAGTAAAAGACAAATTGCAAAATTTCGAATATTCGATTTTTCCTCGTTTGCGAGCTGTTGCTGTATAAGTTCGATAATAGAAAGACCCATAGGAAGCATCATAATTGCTGTTGCTGTATTACTTACCCACATACTCAAAAAAGCAGAGGAATACATAAAGCCTGCGATAATTCGTCTCGGCTTTGTTCCTATCCAGTGTATTATATACAGTCCTATACGTTTATGCAGGTTCCATTTTTCCATAGCCAGGGCGAGTAGAAAACCACCTAAGAAAAGATAGATAGGCGGGCTGGCATAAGGTGCTGCTATTTTATCAATTTTATCAACTCCTAATACAGGTAAAACTATAAGGGGGATTAAAGCCGTAACGGCTATCGGAACCGGCTCAGTTATCCACCAGCTCACCATTAGGACTCCTGTAGCTGCTGTGTACCAGGCAGAAGGTTTTAAACCTTCTGCTGGAGTCAAAAAAAGCATAAGGATAAAGAAAAATGGACCGACAAAAAAACCAATTTTTTTCCGCAATGAAAATGCTGGATTCATCTTAAACTCCTCCGAATTTTATAATTCCCGGAAATAATATTAAAACTCCGAGTGTAAAAATTTGTATAAGTAAAAAAGGTACAACCCCCCTGTAGATGTCTGAAGTCTTTATGCTTTCGGGTGCTACTCCTCTCAAATAAAATAGGGAAAAACCAAAAGGAGGTGTTAAAAAAGAAGTTTGTAGGTTCATAGCAATTAATACAGCATACCAGCCGAGGTCAATCCCTATTTTTTTTGCAGCAGGAACGAGAAGAGGGACGAGAATAAATACAATTTCAAAGAAATCGATAAAGAAGCCGAGTAAGAAAATAAGTAAATTCGAAAATACTAAAAAACCAATTTTACCCCCGGGGAGATTGAGTAACAGATCCTGAACCCATAGGTCCCCATCGAGACAGCGAAATACCAGGGAAAATGCAGTAGAGCCTATAAGTAGAAAAAGAATCATTACCGTAAGCCTCATAGTTTCATTCATACTCTGCTTTAAATTGGCTAACTTGAGGCTTCTATTCATAAGAGCAAGGATGATAGCCCCTAAAGCACCTAAAGCTCCGGCTTCTGTAGGGGTAGCCAGACCGACAAAAACTCCACCCAAGACTAAAACAATTAAGAGAAGGGGAGGAAGCATTACAAATGCGGTTTTCTTTAATAAAAGGGGAAGGGGGATTTGTCTTTCACTCTTAGGAAGAGCCGGTGCTTTAGAGGGTGAAAAAAAAGCGATACCCAGAATATATAGAATATATAAAAAAGCTAAGATTAAACCTGGAACAATAGCTGCGGCAAATAGATCACCAACAGAGATTCCCATTTGGTCTCCTAAAACAATTAAAACCACACTCGGAGGAATAATCTGGCCCAGGGTTCCGGAGGCTGCAATAATTCCGCTTGCTAATTCCTTGGAATAGCCGTATTTCAGCATGACAGGAAGAGAAATCATTCCCATAGCCACAACCGAAGCACCTACTACACCTGTAGCTGCTGCCAATAAAATTCCTACGAAAATCACGGCGAGTGCGAGACCGCCCCGTAAAGGGCCGAATAAGAGTCCGATGGTTTTTAAAAGACCTTCTGCCAATTTTGATTTTTCTAATATGATTCCCATGAAGATGAAGAATGGAACTGCAAGCAAAATGTAATTAGACATGATTCCGAAAGAGCGTTCGGTAATAGCCATAAACAGTTTCGGATTAAAATAACCCAAAATAGAAGAAAAAAAACCAAAAATTACTGCAATTCCGCCCAGAGAAAAGGCGACCGGGTAGCCTGTAAAAATCAGGGCTAAAAGGCTTAAGAACATCAGAGGAGCAAGCCATTCGAAAATCATACATGTCCTCCCTGTTCTTCTTTTTTATATTTTTTTTCTTTTATAGAATAGTATCCTTTTATCGTTTGCGAAAGTCCCTGTAAAAAGAGAAGCAAGAAAGATAGGGGGAGTAGGGTTTTAACCGGATAGCGGGGAAGTCCACCGGGATCGGGAGAGAGTTCCCAGACTTTCCAGGAGTTTATAACCGCAGGTAAAGATGCGACAAAAAGAGTTAAACAAAAAGGCAGGAGTAAAAAAAGATTTCCGTAGAAGTTTATTTTTTCCTTTTTTTCTGGAGAAAACTTTTCATAAAAAACATCTACTCGAACATGAACATTGTGCTTGAGCCCGTATGCGGCTGCCAACAAAAACAAAGCGCTAAAAAAATACCATTGAATTTCTAAGAGAGAATTGGAACTTAAATTTACCTGTAAGTATTTACTTAAGAACCTTGCAATAGCATTATAAGCCCCTACAAGCACCATAAAGAGGGAAAGCCATTGCAGCACGGTTCCGGCTTTTTCATTGAGACTTTCAATTGCATCGGAAATTCTTTTTAAACTCATTTTGATTCACCGTAAGCAAAATTTGCATAAGAAGTTTCACTTTTATTAAACCATTTAAAGCTAGCTTCTCGAAAGTTTTTCCAGGAAAGATAAATTTTTTTATAGGCTGCATCTTTAGCTGCATTTTCTTCCATTATTTCAAAAGCCTTTTTTCTGGCTTCTATTAAAATGTCTTTAGAAAACTCCCGAAGTTGAACTCCTTTTCTTAGAAGACTCTCCAGTGCAATCGGATTAAGGTAGTCATAGTTTGCCATCATCTGTATGTTGGCTTCTGTAGCCGAGAGTTTTATTATTTCCTTATATATCTCAGGAAGTGTTTTCCATTCTTCTGTATTAATATAAAACGAAATTTGTGCTGATGGTTCCCAGAAGCCCGGATAGTAGTAATACTTTGCTACCTTGTAAAAACCTAATTTTTCATCGTCATGAGGGCCTACCCATTCGGTGGCATCGATGGCTCCTCTCTCCAGGGCAGGATAAATGTCACCTCCTGCCAGTACCTGAACATTGACTTCGAGTCGATTCATTACCTGTCCCCCCAGTCCCGGAATCCGCATTTTGATTCCTTTTAGCTCGGAAAGATTTTTTACTTCGTTTCGAAACCATCCCCCCATTTGTGTTCCTGTGTTTCCACCGGGAAGGCTGAGTATATTAAAGTCCGAAAAAATAGAAGCTAAGAGTTCTTTCCCTCCACCAAATTCTTGCCAGGCATTCTGCTGTCTGCTTGTTAAACCGAAAGGTACTCCGCAATCGAAAGCTAAAGCCGGGTTTTTTCCGGTGAAGTAATAGCTTGCAGAATGACCCATTTGAATCGTTCCGTTTTGGACTGCATCCAAAACTTGTAAGCCCGGTACGAGCTCACCTGCTGGAAAGACACGAATTTTAAAGCGTCCACCGGAAAGAAGTTTTACCTTCTCGGCAAAGACTTCCGCTGCGTTATAAATCGTGTCGATTCCCCTGGGAAAACTCGAAGCGATTCTCCAGACGAGATAGGGAAGTTTTTCCAGGTTTTCGATATTTGAGTAATTACGGGAGGGTTTACAGTCGGAGAGTCCTGTTCCGAGGGCGAGACCTGCGAATGAGTGTTTTAAAAAATCTTTTCGGTTCATTACCCGGAGGAAAATACAGGCTCTCTATAATTCAAGCAAAAAAAGAACTCACAAGACTTTTCCTTGAAAAGGTCTATCCTGAGAGCTAAACGGTCGCTTTTTATGCCGGATAGAATAAAAATAGTTTTATGAGAAATATTTAGGGAGGCTGAAAGTTGAGTTGAAAATAGAGAGGCTTTCTTCTTTGCGATAAATCTTTTTTTCTGCATATGTGGAGTTTTGTATATTTGAATATGTATATATTATGAAATTATTCAAATTTACAATCCAATAGTTGTCGATCCCTGCTTTTGCATAAATTCCTATTTTGCTTCTTCAAGAACGGCCCCTCAAGACATGCTCCTTCAAGGTATGCATCCCGAAAAATCACACCATTAAGATTTGCATTTCTAAGGTTATAATAACCATCTTTATTTCTTGGACAACTTTTTCCTATATCCGTCATAGTTATATAACGTTTTACTTTTGTCTTTATTGATTCCCCTATACTTCAAGAATTATCTTTCCTATTTCATCTATAAGAAATTTTTTATTATCAAAAGATTCCACTAATGAGAATCCATTATAAAAAGGTTCGATATTTAAATATCTTTCTTTATATAATGGAACTCCATTCAGGTCAATATGATGCCAGCCATCAAAATCTTTTGCAGTAGCAAAACCTTTATGATATACTCCTAAATCTATAAATTCCTTCTCATTTAATCGTTCGCCTTTTTTATCAATGTGAACAAATTGCCCCGTTTGCAAGCGAACACAGGCATAATTATCCTTGAAATCACCTGCGTATTTATATTTTTTCTCATATATTTTATTTCCTTCTAAATCAATGTGGAAATAATTATTTTCTTTATCCCTGACTGTACATAATTTTTCTTGAAAATTTCCACACCATTTATAATTATCTTCATAAACTCTGTTTCCATTTTCATCTATATGAAACCAGTTTAAATCATCTACAACCGAAGCCCTATTATAATAATATCCAAAAACCCTTGTATATTTTTTATTATATATTTGATTTCCAGTAGTATCTATATGGTACCAACCATTCTCATCTAAAACAGCAGCAATTCCCGGAGGGTGAAACTTTAAAGCCTGTTTATAAAATTTATTAAAAAGGGTTTCTCCTTTATATAGGAAATAAGTTTGATCTTCGGATAATTGAATATTAAAATATTTTAATGGCATATTAGTATTCTCTGTAGGTGATTTAAAGAAATGGTTTCTAAAATTTTAAAGTTATTTGAATGTAAAAGTTTTTGATATTCTGATAAAGTTCTTTCATGACTTTCACAAATGCCTAACATGTTTAAGCATAACAAATGTGCCGTATTTTCATTTTGCAATATTTCTATCACGTATAATCTTCCATTTTCATTCAAAGCTGAACGACAATTAGATAATATAGTATTTGCTCTTTTATCATTCCAATCATGAAGAACTCTACTTAGAATAATGGCGTCAGTTTTAAACGGTAGTTTTTCAAAAAAATTTCCCGATAAAATAGTATATGGTTTTGTTGAAGGAGTATTTATAATATTCACAACGTTCTCTAAGTCAAAAAGAATACATGAAGTATTTTTATATTTCAGGGCAATTGGTTCAATTAAGGTTCCAACACCTCCACCAACATCTGCGATAGATTTATGAATAGAAAAATCAATTTTCGCAGCAAGATTAAAATAATCATCTTTTGCATAATCTCTCATTGCAAGATGATAATTCTTTAATTTATCCGGGTGTGATTCCAGATAATCAAAGAAAGGTTTTCCATAAATATTTTCAAAACTTGGTTTTCCTGTTTTAAGAGTATAGTCAATATTTTCCCATGCTTTTAAGTGTTCCTCCCCCCACAATATACATGCATTTTTTAAACTTTCCGGGTGACTCTCTGTTAGTAGAAGACCTTTTTCCGTTAGAGATAAAATATTATTTATCTCACTTACATATTTTTCTTCTATTAAAAACATTATCAAGTGAGACATTGCTTTATGGTTGACTTTTAATAAAGTTATTATTTCAGAAATAGTTTTATTTTTTTCTTCTATAATATCGAAGAGATCTAATTGGCAGGCTTTTTGTAAGGCAAGAAAATACCAATAGGATGTAAAAATATTTTTTAATTCAGATTTTAATTCTTGCATAATAAATTTTTTAATTGTTGAATCTCTTCTTCAGTTAGCTTACAGCTTCTAAGATAGGATACAATTCCTCCAAATTTATCTACCAGATTAAAGACAATTTCCAAATAAGATGGATTACTGTCCATCTCGCTTGCTAAATAATCTAATAAAATTGTTTCTCTATCTGTCCCGATTAATAAACCCAGAAGAGCTATGATGATTCCTGTTCTATCTTTTCCGGCATGGCAGTGTATTGCAATTGCACCTTCTGAATCTAAAATTGTTTTCATTACTAACTTAATACTATTCTTACATTCTAACATAAAAAAATGGTAAGCTATTTCTGCATTTGTCCCGGTATTATAAGTGTTTTTAAATTCAATACTCTGGTTCCAGGGATCAAACGGACTTCTTACATAATGGATTTTTTGAATTGTATCCTGAGAGTAATAACTTTCATTTACTTCTCTATCAGCTCTTAAATCAATTATCGTTTTTATATTTTTTTGATGCAATAACTCAAGAAAGAATTTTTCTTTATCATAAAATGTCAATGATGATGTTCTAAAAATTTTATCTTTCACAGCAGTATTATGAAATTTTGAAAGATCCCTAAAATTTAATTTTTTGAAAATTTCAGTTTGTTTCATATGGGTTTTCTCATATTACATGTTTTGCATAAATTATAATTCTTATAATTCATTGCTAATTGTTGATATTCATTGCTTTCAATAACTTCGTTCAAAGTTTTATCCTGAATATTTCCAAAATCTCCCAGACTCTTTCTAAGTTCATCCGGTGCACAACAGGGCGATATTTTTCCTGTTGCTGAAATCCATATTTCTTGGTTTAAAAATGGGCATTCGTAATTTTCAGGAACTTCAGATTTTTCCTGTATTTTCAATGGGATAACATTTTCTAATAATATTTTCTTACCACTTTTTTTGAAGATATTTTTTTGTTCCATATGTGCTTCTTCTACATATTGGTTCCATTGATGAATGCTAGTAAAATCTTTCCTAAAAGATAAATCCTGTATTTCATTAAAATGTGCCCAAAGATGATGTCCCTTTATTCTATTGACTCCAATTTCACCCGCTAAATTTACAATATCTTTCAATTCGTGCATATTATTTTTTAAGAATGTAAGTTGTAAAGTGACTCTGCAAAAATTACCTGTATCTTTAAATATGTTGTCTCGAACTGTTATAAAAGTTTTTAGTTTATTGAGTGCTTTATTAAAGTCTTGCCCTACCATTATTGATTCAGCGGTTTCTTTGCTTGCTCCATTCCAGGAGATTTTTATATCCGATGTAATTGGACAAATCAACTCTGCCCAATCTTCCACTTTTCTTCTGGGAAAAGTTCCATTAGTTGTAAGATTTAATTTTATATTAGATTTATTACAGTAATCTAATATTCTATCAAAACTTTTATACAATAGAGGTTCGCCCATTGTTGAGGGTATTACTTCATGAACACCTAATTCTTTACCTTGAGAAAATATATTTTCCAACCACTCCGGAGGCATTACCCTTCTTTTTACTCCGGTAGTTCGATACAATTCTTCTTTATAATTACTATATTGACTATGCTCCTCACACATGATGCAGTGCAAGTTACAATCTTCAGGATTAGTATCTATAGTAATTCTCCAAAGTTTTGTTTTCATTTCAATAACTCTAAATATATTTTTTCAAGGTCTTCTATGTGTGTCATAATGTTTGGAATATGTTTATCCTCAGAATACAAATATCCTCCTGTAGATAATGCTTCTATTTTTTTGGGATGATCGATTAACAATTGCATCTGTTCTTTTAGACTCAATACATTTCTATGTTTAAAAAGAAGTCCATTTTTTCCATGTTGGATATGTTCCTTCATTCCACCAATATCTGCTGTAATCACACATACTCCGGCTTCTAAAGCTTCATGGATAACCAGTGGAGAATTTTCTACCCATATGGAAGGAACTATTATACAATCGACATGGTTAAATACATCTTCTACAATATTATCATTATTATATTCTTCTTTCCAAACAATATTTTTTTTCCTTTCCTCCGGTAATCGGTCACTAAGTTCTTTTAGAAAAGGTGTATATTCATTTCTATGTTTTCCCCAAATTAGAAGCTCTGATTTTCCATTTGTTTTTCCAAATGCTTCAATCAATTGGTGAATTCCTTTTGTTGGAATATGAGTTCCTATATAGCCAAATACAATATGGTTTTTTATATTTTTTCTTTTTCTACCCTGTAGTATCTCTGTATTAAAACCATAATCCAGAAATTTGATTTTATTTTTACTTATAAATTTACTTTGAGTAAATCTATCCATTAGATAACGGGAAGGGGCAATAAACAAATCTACCCTTGATGACATTTCTTGAACATGAGCCATTCTTTGTTTTACCCAGGACGACCAGTATTGTATGTCCTCCTTGCTTTTTACTCCACCTGATATGTATCTAGTATAGCATTTTTTTGCACAGATCATATCTTCCTGTTTTTCACAAAGTTGATATGGCTCTTTTTCACCAATATTAAATTGAATAAATTGTCCTCTGGGACACATTAACCAGTAGTCATGTAATGTAAATATTATAGGAATACTATACTGCTTGATAGCTTGTATGAGAGAAGTAGAAAGATGATTCAAATGTCCGATGTGCACAATATCAAATTTTTGTTTTTCTATCAGTCCGGCTACATATTTATCAACCTCTTCATGCTGGTATCTATCTTTTGAACGAACAATATTTATTAAATGAATTGGAATTTTCTTTTTTTTATAGAAATCAAGTTCTATCCTTGTGGAAAAATCAGGCTCGAAAGGATTTTCATATCTACTGAATACAGTAACATCATGGTTTTTTTCGAGTAAACCTCTTACAATGGAACGAGAATAAACTTCTGAACCGGCGTTATATCTTGGTGGATATCCATGTATTATTTTTAAAATACGCAAATCATTCTCCTGAAATTAAAAATGAGTAATTTTGGTCTACCGTTCTTGAACAGGGATGCTCAAGTTACCTTCTCCTAAAAACTTTAGGATTCAAATATTCCTCTTCGAATCTCAGGTAGAAGTTTTTTATATCCATCCAGAACACTATCCATGGTTTCGTGTCTTTCTTTCGGAGATGTATAAGCCTGTCTGTAAGGAGATTCTAATTCCTTTTCTATGAAATAGCTTTCGATAGTCGTAATGAGAAAGTGCAGATTGCGTTTGTGATACTTTACTTTCAAGAGAATTCTTACATATTGTCCGGTTATCAGCTTCTCCAAATCTTCGCAGGAATTATAGGCCAGTAGTAGTTTTTGTCGTCCGGGGCCGTATTCTCCGCATTTTAAAGAATGTTCAGAATCTCTTATTCTATGAATCAAGCGATAGTATTGAAACCATATTCTATATTGTAATGTATCGCTTTTTTCTGGCTTCATTAAATCGATATCTTTTTCTGAAATTTCTAATATACATTTTCTTTCTTTTTCTTCCAAATTTATAAAGGGAACTAAACTGTCGCCAATTAAATCTGAGCCATGTTTATATAAATGATACATTCTATAGTCGTTATATAACTCTTTATGCTTTTCAACTCGCTTTCCTACGGACTCCAGACAAAGCCCTGCTTCTGTCAAAGCATTTTTGATCCACTGCTGATAATTGCTAAAATTACTATTATCGTTTTCAAAAAAATATCCTGTATTTCGCAAAAAACCTACATAATTCAGATGAAAGCTCATTTTAAAAAAAGCATCGAAAATCTCATAGCGTTCTTTAATATTTTCATATATATTATGGAAGCGTTTATGACTTTTCAAGTTCTTAAACTTTTCTACAAAATACGCTTGATTATCTCTCAGTTCGGCCTTTAACTCCCCATATCTTTTCTTTTTTTCTTCCCTATTATATTCTTCATTAGAATACCGAAGTTCATAAAGTTCAATCCACCTTTCCCAAAATCCATCCTTCTTCATCAAGCTCATCTTAATAAGTTTGTAATACTTTTCAGCAAGCCTTGCGGAATTAAATGTTTCAAGTCTTGTTGTCATCCCAAGATCAAAGAACTGCTCATAAAAATTAGTTTCGATAAGCAGAAAAAAAACAGACTCTGAAAGTTTTTCTGAAAGTGTATTAAGTCTGTTAAAATGATCCTTAACCGTGCTTACAGTTAATCCTGACAACAAAGAAATCAGATCATATAAATCTTCGAGTTTCCGCCCCCTGTAATTCTTCCAGAAAGCTTTCAGGGGTTCCGCGTAAAATTCAAACCATAAATGTGCATTCTTACCATTTCTCATAATCCGAACCCTATTTTTATGTAGGATTTATACATAAAATTTTTTTCTAATAATTCCTCTTTTCTAATAGTTTTCATTTTTTTCCATAAAATATTTTATTTAAAGTATCTAAAATGATAAAATGTTATTAAGGAGAAATAAAATGGTCGGAGACCCAAATTTCGTAGTTGAACATACAGCCAGAATCGAGGAACTGCTCCCCTGAGTAAATGAAAGGATACTATCTTTATGTAGGATTTATACATAATTTCCTCCTGGGGAGATTTTCTTTTTGTCTATATTTCACATTCTTAATTGTCATCATCTCCTTACTCACTTTTATATGCCTAATCTAAGATTAACATAATGGAGTAAAAAGATGAAACAACTTTTCATAATACTGTTAATGACAACATTAATAAGTGTTTCAGGGTTTAATTGTAAACAGGATAAGAGCGACAATAAAGGTGAACAAATTGCTCTTCTGGCACTTGCTTCTCCCAAGGGAGATTCATGCAGCGGAGGGACAACATCTATAAACGGTAGCTGGGTTGCGACAGGAGGCACTTACGAAAAAAATGGAGTTAAAAGTGATATAAAGGTATATGGAACTTTTGTTGACACATATACATCTTCTTCTGTCTCTTCCATTGCTAATGGTATATTAGAAGTTGCTGGTTCTCCTATTGTGCAGGCTGCAAACTGTACAGCAAAATCCAATTACACTCTAGGTACAAGCAATTTATGCTCAACCGTCACATCAGTTTCCTGCTCAGGCTTGGGAGTCAATGTAGGGGATAAGATAAATTATACGTATTCTGTCAATGGAGATACGATGATGCAAAGCTATACAAAAGATGGAGTTTCTGTATCTATAACCTATAGTAAGTTTACTCAGTCCTCCCTTGTGGGTTCCTGGAAGGCCACGAGCGGTTATTACATTTCTCTTAATGGAAGCCGCTCCACACTTTCCTTAAGTGGAAACTTTATTACTTCTTACTCAAATGATGGAATTTTTGAAGTTGATAATGGTACAATCAAATCAGGTTCAACAACTCTATTGACATATACAAATTGTGGATATTACAGCAGCTACACGAGTGAATCCGGATATATTTCTTCGACATTAAAGTATAAAGTCTGTTCGGGCGATAGTGTAAATTATGTAGGTAAAACCAGTACCTACTCTTATATCGCAGAGACAAATCAACTACTAACTTCTTATAGTGATCCAGGCTCAGGAACAATTATCTTGATTTCTACCAAGCAAGCAAATCCTTTTACAGGAAAATGGAGTTTAAATAGTCTGAATGTTTCCGGTACTGGCAACTCAGCTTCCTATAGCGGTACATTTACAGAAGAATTTTCTGCTGATAATATCTCCAGTGCTTACTATAACGGAAGCTATACATACGTGGTTAATGGCAATACCATAAACTTAACATTTACAAGTTGTAGTAACAAAAGCCACGTTGCTTATGATGAAAGTAAATTATTTTATGTAACCCTGTCAAAAGCCGGGAATTGCAATGGAGACAGTAGTCTCGGCTTTGGAACTCTTTCGGCAGCACTGGGACAGGATTATACCGTCAGTGGTTCTCTATTCACGACAAGTGTGGATCTGGGTAGTGGAGTAATTTCAACCCAAACTCTAATTAAATAAGGTTTACTGTAAGCCTTCATTTTTCCTGAGGAGCAAGCGAGCCACCAATAGCTCGCCTGCGATTTATAAAATACTCCCGGCTTTTTTAAAGGGATACAAAAACACTCCTGATTATTTACAATTCGTCTAAAGTCCGTAACTCATTCCCGGTATTATATCTGTAAAAGAAGAGACAAATGTAGCATCAAGTTTGTTATTCCAAACAGTCTTGATTCTTAGCTTTCCGATTTTCTTCTTATCTTTTACTATGTAGACTATCTGTCCTTCTTTTAATTCTTTTGCTAATTTATTCGTACTTAAGTAATACAGATTATTCGAATAAGATAAAACTTCACCTAATAGTGGATAGTCATCTTTAACTTCTTCGACCTGTTTATTCGAATCAAGCCTTTTAATCAAAATATCAGCCTCACCTTTATAGGAGCCGATAGGAATGAGACCTTTGTAATAGTATTTTCCGTTTTTTTCTTTTATATTTTGTAACATCGCTGACTTGATTTCTTTTCCGGTCTTCGGATCTACAGCTATTGCTTTCAACTTCCAATCGGGACTATCTGCCAGATATTCCACCGGGTATTCTTTGCCACTTTCCCAAACGGGTGGTGATATCCCTTTGTTTTCTTCAGAAAGTTGAATATTTTGAGTAAATTCTCTTTTTTCTTCCCCAAATTCCTCTGTTATTTTTAGTGCAATTTCACCGGAACCACTTAAATTGATAGGAATGGAACGGTTTAAACTTGCACCGGGTGGAATGGGAAATTCAAAAACATTCAAACCATCATTACTGATGCAATCTGCCTGTTTGGATTCTATGGTATAACGCAATATGATTTCTTTATCACCTGTATTTTTTTTATCAATGTTTAAAAGTCCATATCCGCTGGTTTTATCTTCCAGGGAGAATGAAATGCCCTCCTGCCTTAAAATATATTGATAAGAGGTAGAGACGTGCAGGGTTGATTGGGGATTGATCATTCGGTTATTCCACCATTTTAAGACAGCCGAATCGCCTGTCACTTTAGAACTCTCATCTAATTCATAATCCCAATCACTTCGTATAGCTTTTGCCCAGTTTGCAAAAACGACTCTATCGGGAGGGGTAAGACCAGAACCAACCAGGGAATTGCGAAGGAATACAATATTGTTTTTATCATCAAAATTTTCCCAGATAGGACTTGAAATAGAAGTAAAATCCAGTTCGTGATCATAGATTACTCTCTTTTCTCTATCACTTCCCGGAATAGCAAAAGGAACACCATCATTATGCCCTGCATAAGTATCTAATAATATACGAATACTACATTGAATAGGGTTTTCTTCATAATTACTCACATCATAAACGAGGATAAAGTTATCTTTTTCAGGTTCTATTTCATGTATCCTCTGGGTAATTAGAATATTTCGATTCGGTATTTTGCCGCGAAAACTTACCTCTTTGTTTTTTTCTTCAATAGTTACATTGATTCCTTCTAAGGAATCAAAACGATAGTTTTTTCCATCAACCCGGATCGTTGTATAGGAAGTTCCTATACTATTTGAGCCTACAGCATTCGGATGACCGAATAATAAATCAGCTTTTCCGTTCTCATCTGTTGTGCCCATAGTAAATTGACCTACCGAATTAAAGGCAAACTCCATTTTTTTCCCTTTTAAAAAAATGGGTTTAGAAAAGATTCCGGAGAGATTCCGAATGATTCTTTCGCTGATGTGTTCCGTATGAAGACTGAGTTCAGTATCCGTACCGGTTTGAGAAACGGGAGTAGGAGAAGATGAAGCAGTTGTAGTAGCTTTACAACTATAAAATATAAGTAAAGCCGGTAAAAAATAGATCTGCAAGATTGAACGCATTGTATAACTCCGAAAATTCAGTATGTTTGTTTTTTTGAATAAAGCAAGTTTTTTTTATTTATTAATATATCCATCTTAAAAAACTATAAATCATTTTCAGGGATAAACATAATATGAAGATAAAATTTTTAGGCACGGGCACTTCTCACGGAGTCCCCCTGATTGCCTGTACCTGCAAAACTTGCAGTTCTGACAACCCAAAGAATACCCGCTATAGAACCTCTGTTTTTCTTGAAGTAGAAAATACTCATATTCTGATAGATACTCCACCCGAATTTCGATTGAGAGCTTTGGAATATGGAATTGAAAAAATAGATACCGTTTTATTTACCCATGCTCATTCGGATCATTGTTCGGGTCTCGATGATATCAGGAGGTTTAATGAAATCCAAAAGGCTTCTATTCCTATTTATGGAAATTCTGAAAGTCTTATTGATTTAAGAAAGCGCTTTCAGTATATTTTTGAACAAACACAGGAAGGAGGAGGAAAACCTAAAATTACTTTATCCTTGATTCAAAATGAACAGGAATTTTATCTGGGTTCACTCGCCATTCTTCCCCTTACCGTTTTACACGGAACTATTCCGGTTACAGCATTCCGGATTCAAAACTTTGCATATATGACCGATGTTTCGGAAATCCCCGATAGTGTTTTTCCCCTGTTGAAAGGGCTTGAAATCCTGGTTTTAGATGCCCTGCGTACTGAGCCCCATCCCACTCATTTCAATCTTTCTCAGGCAATTGAGGCCGCAATGAAGATCGGGGCAAAGAAAACCTATTTTACTCATATTTCACATCGATTGGAGCATGAAGAAACAGAGAAAAATCTTCCGGATGGAATGTTTATGGCCTATGATGGACTTGAATTAGAAATTTAGCCTTGACTTTTTAGGAAATACTATTACCTTCTTTTTAGTACATTACTATGAATCAGCAGATAGATGGCTATAAAAATGTCCTCTGGGAACTTACCTGGAAATTAGAATTGTTTACTCATATCGTTCCGGTCCCTATGGCAATTTATTTTTCGGGAGTAACGGGAAATCTTGTCGGCATTAAAGAAATTATGATGACCATCTTTACCGGAGGACTTGCCGGAACACTCATGGTCTTGATGGGTATTGCCTGGAGAACTTATATTTTAAAAAAACTTTTTCGTTCTTATGATGGTTTTTTAGAAAAGGGAGGTACGGAAAAAAAGATTTTAATGAAGTTAAAAACGAAGATTATTAACCATCCTTTCCATGAAGGACGGATGATAGTTTTTCGCTGGTGTTTTGGAGTACCCCTGACCCACATTTTGTTTATTCTCTTTTACAAGGTGAAACCGGAAGCACATCAAAGCATTCCATTTTTGTTACTGTATATAGTACCTGTATCATATATTTCTTATATTTTAATTTCTGAAAGAGTTCTTCAGAAAATTCTTACTAACGATAGTTTCAAAAACCTGCCTCCTTTAAAAAATAAAGCATTGAGTATGAACTATTTTAGAAGGTTGTTAATCTCTTTTCTATCGGTTGCTATCATGCCTTTTTGTGTTCTGGGCTATTTAATGTATGCAATGGATAAGGGCTTTCTAAAAGTTTCGCATCCATTCTTGCATATAGGAATTATTGGTGTAAGTATGTTTGTTCCTATCATGGTTGTCTCTTACGTAATGGCCGGTTCTCTACGAAGCGGCATAGATAAAGTTACTCACACTTTAAAACGAGTATCACTCGGAGACTTTTCAGAAAGACTGGCTGTAGCCTCTAACGATGAATTTGGAATGCAGGCCAAAACTCTGAATGATATCATACTTAAATTGAGCCAAATGTATACAGAGATTAAAGATTTGAACCAGAATCTGGAACGTAAAGTGGAGCAAAGAACGGCCGAATTAAAGGAATCATTAGAGCATGTAAAAAAGCTAAAATTCCAACAGGATGGAGATTATTTTCTAACTTCACTTCTTCTCAAACCCCTGGGAAAGAATGAAATCAAATCTGATAAAGTAAAAATAGATTTTCTGATTAAACAAAAAAAAGAATTCGAGTTTAAGAACCGCGTATTTGAGATCGGGGGAGATCTTTGTCTAAGTCATAGTATTAAGCTAAAAGGAAAACCCTATATCATTTTTATCAATGCTGATGCAATGGGAAAGTCCATACAGGGCGCAGGTGGAGCCATTGTTTTAGGTGCTGTATTTAAATCTATATTAGAAAGAAATAAAATACAGGATGAGGGAGAAAATATATACCCTGAGAGATGGTTAAAAAATGTATTTATAGAATTACACAGGGTTTTTGAAAGTTTCGAAGGATCTATGCTGGTTTCCCTTGTCTTCGGTTTAATAGATGAATCCAGCGGACTTATCTATTTTATAAATGCTGAACATCCCTGGATGGTTTTGTATAGAGATGCCCATGCCAGTTTTATCGAGAATGAATTAACCTTTCGAAAATTAGGAACTTCTATAGAAGAAGGTTTTATTTATATCCGAACCTTCCTGATGCAACCCGGAGACATTATGTTTGCCGGTTCAGACGGAAGGGATGATTTAAATCTTTCCAAATCTGTTTTTACCGAGGTTCGAAATATTAATGAAGACGAAAATTTATTTTTAAGTCTTGTAGAAAGAGCAGGAGGAGATATTCAAAAGCTATATAAGGAAATTCAAAATAAAGGTCAAATTACCGATGATTTATCTATCTTAAGAATATCTTATACACTTGATGCTGAGGAAACCTGCAACCAATCTGAAGAAGAAATTTCAAAAGAAATACTACATATGATGGAAAGTGCAGGGTTTGAGGAATTATCTGAGTATATAGAAGCACAACATGAATCAGAAGTAAAATGTGCAGAACTGTATAAATGTCTTTCTGAGGCATATAGTAAATTTAAAAAGTATAAAAATGCCTTACGGGCTGCTTTATTGTATGCAGAGAAAAAACCCTACAGCATACAGCCTTTAGATATGGTTGTAAGCTGCGCAGAAGCCTGTAAAAATTATTCTCTTGCGATTGAATTTGCAGATAGAATTCGGCTAAGACAACCAATGAATCTGGATAATTTATTTCTTCTTAGTTCTTTATACTTTAAAAATAAAAATGAAAAGAAGGCCAAAGGAATCGTTGAAGAAATACTGTTTTATGAGCCGCAAAACCCGAAAGCTTTGCGGTACGCAAACCGTTTGCATATAAAAATTTAAACCTTTTAAATTTTTAGTTCTTCGATGGTATAAGTTCCATTCAACCAGTTGAATATTCCATTTGCATAATGGGGAGAAAATCTTCTATCAGATACTCCACCTGCAATATTTGTATATATAGTAGGTTTTGCCATATCTGTAATGAAATGAATCGTTGGAAAAAAAGAAGTTTGTCTTCCGGCGGAGCGATAAATTTGGCCTTGAAATACGGAAGCTCTTCCACCCGGTAAATTATAAGGCCCTTTATCAAAACCCAAAAAGAGAGGGAGCTTACCACCTAAGAGAATATTTTTAAATATCAGCTTATTTTTTTCACCCCATTTTATTCGTTTTATGTCCTTGATCTTTTCAAAAGCTTCTCTATATAACTCTTCTCTTGTTTTTCCTTCAAACCAAACCGAATTTTCAGAAAGAAGAACTTTATCAAAATTTGCATAAAAATCAATAAACAGTCCGCTTTCTCCCTGTATATGAGCAATTGTTTCCGGACCCATTCCTCCATTTCCAAAAACTAATATATATAATTCCTTATAAAACTCTTCAAATAAATAAGCAGCTTCTGATTCGATTTCATACTGAAAATTCCAGCGAAGAAGAATCTGTGCATTTTCAGTATCTTTGTATTCTTCAAGAATTTTTTGAAGAACAATAAAAAATTTAACTGCCTGTACAGAAAAGGTATCATATTGCAATTTTTTCATGGTTTCTATAGTGCATTTTTTTTCAGAACCCAGAACCTCCGAAATTCTATCTGCACGATAAGAACCCATAGGAAGGTTTATAGGCATAATTTTTCCGTACATATTCAAATCATTATTAGCTGTTACAAAATATCCCTGTTTCGGATTATAGATAGAAGGTAATTGCTTCGGATTAACAAAACCATCCCAGTCGTTCTCTTTTTGCCAACCGGGAAGGGGAATAAAACCTCTCCAGGTTTTTTTTCGTTTCGGCATAAGGCCGGACATCTGGTAACCAATATTCCCTGCTACATCGGCTAATACAAAGTTCCAGGCAGTTTCCACAGTTCTTAAAACTTCCTGTCCTTCTTTAACTGTTTTAGAATGTAATATATTTCCTATATTATTAATTGTGTGAATACCGGATTCAGCACTTGACCAGCGTGTGCTAAGAAGATAGGACTCTTCTTTTGAATCCGGGTTACCGGAAAGAACTCCGTGATTGTTTTCATAAAAGGTGACATGATTAGCCTGTTTACCTTTTCTTTTTATGATTTCTTCTCTTTTTTTAAAAGGAATATAGCCCTCTTTTTCTCGGTAGTAATTTCCTTCGGAACATTTTTCTATCCAGGAATCTACCGAATCCATAAAAGTGTAAGTAACTCCCCAGCTTAAGTGCTTGGTCCTTCCGATAATAATTGCAGGTAAGCCCGGCACCATAGCACCTGCCACAAAATTATCCTTCCAAAAAGCTGTAATTTCATACCAGACATTCGGAAGTCGATTTACCTCCAGGTGAGGATCATTAGCTAAGATTGGAAATTTGGATTCAGTCCGTTTCCCGGAAACAACCCAGTTATTGGAAGCCATTAGCCGGGGAAGGCCTTTTTGCCAGAGACTGGATGGTTCTACAATTCTATGCTCTAATTTTATTTTTTTAATCAATTCAAAGTCTGCTTCATGTAAAAGATCCGGGAAAAGTTCCTGTAAGCGCTCTTTCTTGATACCGGCCTGTACCATTTCAATGAATAATTTTTCCATTTCTTCCTGGGAAGCAGCAAGACCGATGTAGCCCATCATCCGGGATAAGAGGACAGAATCTTTTATCTTCCAATCTTCATGTTTATATCCTAATAAATTTAACTCAAAAGGAAGAGATTGGGAGAATGCATCATTTATACCTTTACAATAGGCCTGTATTAGGGGAAGGACTTCCTGCTTAAGATCCGATTCTTGAAAGTTTACCTTTCCCCAGTTCATTCTTCTGAAGAAGAGATCTATTTTCAAGGATTCATCACTTGAATCTAAAAATTCGGAAAGCCTGCCCTGACCGAGAAGTCTCATCATTAACATTTGAAGACCCCTATCTTTTGCATTGCAATAGCCCAGAGCATAGTAAACATCCCTTTCTTCTTCTGCCTGGATGATAGGTTTTCCTGTTTTAGAGCGTTTTATTTGTATCTTATCTGACTTGAACATCCTTATATTTTACCGGGATCATAATCCCCGGCATTCCTTCCTGTAAAATTTATTCCTTCTGCACCATCTATATGTAAAATTTGTCCTGAGATGAAATCATTTTCTATCAGATGCCAGATAGATGTTGTTATATTATGAGTTTCACCTTTTTTTTGTAAAGGAATTGCGCTTATTCTCCAATCCAAATATTCTTTACTTCGACTCGGCAGAGGAAGAATGACTCCCGGTGCGATTCCGTTTACTCGAAACGCAGGAGCAAATTCTAAAGCTGCCATTAGAGTAAATTCGGCTAAAGCTTTTTTGCTTAATAGATATGCAGCATATTGAAACTGTCTGTAATTGATTTTATTATCAAGGATGTTAATAATATTTCCCTTATCTATCACCTTATAAAATGCCTGACTCAAAAAAAATGGAGCTTTTAAGTTGATTTGAAATTGTTCATCAAATGTTTTTTCGTCTGTATCTTTTATGGACTTTTGTGTGTAAGAGGAAGCACTATTAATAAGAATATGAAGGTGTGGAAACCTGTATTTTACTTTTTCAATATACGACTGGAAAGAGCTAATATCCTTTAGGTTGAGAGGAAATAGCTCGCAATCTATACCCAGTGAACGAATTATCCTTGCAGTCTCTTCCGCTTCTATTTTAGAAGAATTATAGTGAAGTGCAATATCTATTCCTTTTTCAGCCAGGGATAGAGCAATTGCTCGACCGAGGCGTATTCCTCCACCGGTAATAAGAACTGCCTGCTTCTGCATTTAAAAAACTTCCTTTTTTAAGAATAATGGTTTTTTGCCAATTAGTTTTTTCTTATATACTATTTCTTGCCCTTCATCTAAAGGAGAAAATGTGGGAAGACCGGAAAATTGAAGTGCCTGAAGAAGTTCAAGGGTGGTTGGAAGTAAGTATTTCTCTACCGGCAATTCCGATTGACTGATTACTCTTTCAGGATAAGGGAGTGTCAAAAGAATATCCAGATCCGCTGTTCGATTTTTGACTTTTTTTAAATTGTCGGTTCTATCTCTGCCGAGGGCCATTTCTATCGAGTTACAAAAATTTTTCAGATGCTCCTTTTTTAAATCTGTCTCGACATAGATGCAGAAATTTAAAAATGGATTGGCATCCTGAAGCATACCGATAGCTTCCGTTTTTAAAATCCGACTAATGAGAATTTGGTGAAAGTGATCCAAAAGCCTATCCAAAATCCCCGGAACATTTTTGAAAGGCTCTATATTACTTCCGATTCCCAGAATGTAGGAATTTAATCCTTTTGGTTTCTCAATCATTCGGGGAAATACTTCCAGAAATAAGTTTTAGGAACCCAGCTCGTCGACAGCTTCTTCGATAGAATTTGATACTCGCATCATCTGTTTGAGCTTGGTTAAATTCAAAACGTTTGTAACGCTTTCGGAAGGAGAGCAGATTCTTAAGTATCCTCCCTTTTTTACAATTCTCGATTGAACCCCAACCAGTGTACCGAGACCGGAGGAATCGATATAGGCCATGCCTGACATATCAAAAAGCATATAGACAATATCATCATTTAAAAGATTATCAAGTATATCTTTCAGTGCAGGTGTCGAGTAAAGGTTTAATTCACCTTTCATATCAATGATTACACAATTATCCGGAAGGTTAAAGGGGAGGTCTTGCGTCCTTACACTGATAAATATCTCAGAACCTTCATACTGGAAGTTGGGTGTAGAAAAATCTTTTCTTGCCATTGTTTTATCTCCCGATTTCGCGAACTCCATCCGTAATACGGAAATTATAAATTTGGAGGTCAATTCCGAATTTATCCTTATATGCCTTCCTTAGAAGAGCTTCTTTTCCGGAAAATTCCCCTGTTTTTTCTATAGCAAGCACACAACCCCCAAAACCTCCTCCTATCATCCTTGCCCCGACAGTCCCGGAATTCGATAAGAAATTCACTAAAAAATCCGTTTCCGGACAGGATACTTCAAAAAGTTCAGATAGGGACGCATGTGCTTTTAGAATATGCTTACCAACATTCAGGATATCATTTTTAGATAAAGAGTCAACAATATTTATGGTTCTTTTTCTTTCTCCTATTACATGTAAAACTCTTTTTAGCTCTACCGGGGAAAGATTCGTCCCTTCGAGGTGTTTTTCTTCTGCCATATAGAGAGTTTGGACTTCCGGATATTTCTCCCGGATTTTCATCAGGGCTGTATCACATTCTTTTCTTCTGGTATTGTAGGCACTATCTTTTAAAGAATGCTTTACTTTTGAATCAATTAAGAATAGCTCATAACCTTCAAAAACAGCCGGGTGATATTCATATTGTAAACTGGCAGTATCCAGTAGAATACAATGGTTTTCTTTGCCAAAAGCAGAGGCAAATTGATCCATAATTCCGCATTGTAAACCGATGAAGTAATTTTCTGCATCTTTTGCAAGCAAACTTAAGGCCTTTTTATCCAAATTTAATTCGAATAACTCATTCAAAGCAAATGCTACTCCTACTTCGAGGGCAGCAGAAGAGGAAAGACCGGCTCCTTCGGGAATATTTCCCCCTATTGCCATTTCAAAACCGCCTATCAAAAGATTACGTTTTTGAAATTCGTCAACAACCCCATGGATATAATTGGCCCAGGTATTTTCCGTTTCATGGACAGGAGAATCTGTTTGAACAAGGGAATTGTATGCTTGAGAATAAAGTTTATAACCCGACCCGGAAGTTCGGCAGGCGATAATATTTATTGAAAAATGTATAGCAGCCGGAAGTACCTTTCCTCCGAGGTAATCTACATGTTCACCAATAATGTTTATTCTACCGGGAGCTACAAACTGCCGAACCGGTTTTTTCCCAAAATGAGTATAAAAATCCTCTAAAAGTTTAGAATCCATAAATATTCGTCATTCAATAAAATAAGATGCAGATGTCCCTGCTTCAAATAGACACCCGAAGTAAGCTTAGAATTATAGATTCTAATTTGTCAAATTAAAACTGCCACCACGGGTTTAGGGATTGGAAATTAGGGACAAAAAGTTTACTTCATATATAAGTATAAGCTAAATTTTTCTTTTTATAGAGTTTTGCATAAAAGATTTTTTCTCTTGACAATAATTATTTCAATAAAAGAATTTTTGGTATGAGCTTAAGGAATATTGGAATTGGTATATTACTTTTCAGTTTATATCATTGCGGAAGTCCTCAGGGAAGATTTCTTTATGATCTCAAACGGCAGAGGTATAAGGGTATGGAAGAGGAGTTAAAAGCCGGAGCTGAAGTAAATGGTTTCTATGGTTTAGAAACGCCTATTCATACTGCGGTACTTAAGATTTATCCTTTAAAACGTGCGAAGTCGGAACAGATAACTGAGATAGAATTACTTATAGAATTTTTGTTGGGTAAAGGAGCCGATATCAACCTGCAAAATAAGAGTCACGAGACCGTTATAGCTCTTGCCTCTGAATCGGAAAATGCCTTAGAGCTTATAGAATTTTTATTGGAAAAAGGAGCAGATCCGAATGCCGGAGTTCCTGCTTTATTTAAATGCCAGAGCCCAAAAGTTGCCGAACTCCTTATAAAATACGGAGCTAATGTACAAAAAGTGTATGATGGAGAGAATGCTTTGTTAGCGGCGGTAAGAAATAATAATTCGGATCTTGTGAAGTTTTTTCTCAAAAAAGGACTTGATAAAAACTTTACGTATTCGGGTGATCTAAAACCTATTAGGGGATATACTGCTTTACATTTTGCTTCAGAATCTTTTCAAACCGAGTTGATGGATTTACTATTAGATGCCGGTGCTGAGATTAAAAAAGATGCAAATGGAAATTATCCGGGTGATTTGATAAAGGTTAACGAAGCATCTGGTTTTTTTGAGAGAGATACAGGGATAAAAATGGCCTACCATGCTCTCTTAAAGGGTAAGAAAAAAGAGGAATATTTCAGAACTATAAACAATACAGATACTCAAAAAAATCTTATTTTATTATCTCCGAAAGGTACAGAAGCAAGCAAAACGAAATGTAAGTTGTTTTATTCCTATCTCGGCCTCTCAGAATATGAGAAAAACATAGATTATATAAAAGCCTTAAAAAGAATCGGTGCAAAAAAAAGCCCAAAAGATGGAACTGTTCTCATAGGAAAATGTGGAGGCTAATGAATTTTCAATTAAACATGAAGCTGCAATGAGTCCTTTCGATATACTTACACCGACAGACCGTGTTCTGACCCAACCTGCGAATCCCTTCTACTGGGCTGGCTATCAAGCCTTTGTCAGCGAGCATCGGCACAAATTGGAATACAACTTATGAACCAGAACCCTTCCGCTTACAAAAGCCTCGCTATAGATGAAGCAGAGGCTTGATAATTTTGTATTATTCAAGTAATCTAATTTAGATTTTCTTTAAGTATTTTGCAATAGTAGAAATGCTTTCTACCACTTCTCCGTGTTCGATTATCTTAGAAATATATTCTTTGTTTTCTTTTCGTATGCTTTCTATTTGTGAATGCAATTCTTTATCAGAAACAATTTTGTTTTCTTTTATGGAATGACTTAGTTCGATTAGTTTATGCTCTAATTTTTCTAAATGCTTTGAATAGCCGGCGAGCTGTCTATCTACTTCTATTTTCCAGGAATTGCTATTTTCCTCTGTATTTAAAAGGTAATAATTCTCTTCTACTTTTTGTTTTAAGAGAGCGACATCTTCACGCGGATAATGAAACTCTTCCCGTATCATTTCTAATTTCTTATGAAGGTATTCATAGAAACGAATTCCGGGTCTTAAAAAAGTAAGAAGGAGGATTAAAACAGCGGAGTAATAACCCACGACACTGATATGGGTGTAAGAGACCCAGAATAATAAAACAGCAGAAGCTATATGCAAAAGTACTGATACAGCTAAAGATCTCTTTGCTACCTTTTGTGCGAAGACTAAGCCATCTTCCTGGATGTTTATATTTTTCAAGCGAGAAACTTCTGCTTCGTAAACAATTTCTCGGGCTTTAAAAAAAGAATTCCAGGGAATAGTTACTACAAAAAACATCCAGATGAGAGAAAGCGAGCCGACAAGCCAATCCATAAACTCACCCGAACCGATGAGTTTATAAAGACCGAAGGCAGCGGCCAGGATGAAGAAAGAAGCGACAACAAAGAATATTAGATTTTTCATAATTTTTAATATTCTAAACCCTGACTAATAAATCGTCAAGCAACTATTAGGCTTTATTTTATCGAGGTATCGAAAGTTCTATCATGAAGGTAATCTGTCCTACCTGTTCGTGAAGTTCTATAGTTTCTAAGAAAAATCTATCTTTCCTTCTTTCTTCGAGTCCTTCTTCGATGCTTTTAGGAACTGTAAAGGTATAAGATTTTCCGGGTTTTAAGGTCGGTATTTTTTTGGTTTTGAACCTCGGAGAGGGTTTGCCTCTTCCACCTTCATAATGAAGATTTAATTTTACAGAGGGAAGCTCTTGTTCTAAAATATTAGTAAAGGTGACTTTTATATGTTTCTCTTCCTTTTTCAAAGAAAAAAAATTTGCTTTCCTGATTTTTAGAACTTCAAGATAAGAAAGAGAACGTAGAGCCTCTCTATTGGTGAGACCGGGTATCCAGCTAACCAGCCCAAAGTCATCTTTCCTGTTTTCAACAGGCATCCAATCCATACGAATTTGTTGCATACCAAATTGTTGATTAAACGTAGATGGATCACATTTTCCTTTCTTCTTTATTGCTTTAGTCAAATCTTTTGTTGCAAAGCCTTCAAGTAGAACAATACCTTCTTCCAAATCTTTAAGCTGTACATTCTTTGCAGCTAAAAGATTTACATTTCCTATTCGATGCGAAAATCCTTCATAGAGATTATTTTCCGGAATGAGACAATATTCAGAGGGCTTAAATGAAGAGGGAGAGTTTTTCTCCAGGCTTCCGATAATATAACGCTTGGCTTTTTCAGAGGCAATTCGTTCATCTGCGTAGTCTTTGGCCTGTAGACCTTTGTTGCAAGCCGTCATACTAAAAATAATGAGAATGAGTAAAGCTTTCATTAAGATAACTCCTTCAGGTATTTAAGAATATTCTTTTGTTCTGATTTCTCCGGTAAAGAAAAACCGGCTTCCATATTATCTTTCATGTGTTGTAGTTTTGTCGTTGCCGGAATGATACAGGTTACAGCCGGTTCCGATAGAATATACTTTAAAAACACAGAGGCTACTGTCTTGCAACCGAGAGAAGAAAAATAATCGGGAAGTTTTTTATTATTAAAAGAATGAAAGATGCTTCCACCTTCAAAAGGACGGTTTACTAATACAGCAATTTTTCTTTCCTTTGCAAGAGGTAAAATTCGATTTTCAGCATCCCTGGTTTCTACGGAATAGGGAATTTGGATAAAATCAATAGGTTCCGTCTTCATAATCGTTTCCATCTGAGAAAAGGCAGAGCTTACATAATGAGTAATTCCTATATACCGAATTTTTCCTCTTTCTTTCCAGTCTCTTAAAGTTTTTAAATGAGTTTTCCAATCAATAAGATTATGAATTTGCATTAAATCGATTTTTTCGGTTTTCATTTTTTTAAAAGATTCGTTCATCTGTTGAATTCCACTATCTTTTCCTCTGGTCCAGACTTTGGTAGCATAGAAAATAGAATCTGTTTTAGGAACTATATGACCGATGGCTTCTTCTGCCAGACCGTACATAGGAGAGCTGTCTAAAAGCCTTCCACCGAGGGAATAAAACTTCTTATAAACTTCCACCTGGTTTTGAAAAGCTTTTGTTCCCGCTGTCATATCAAAACTCATGTAGGTTCCGAGACCTATAACCGGGATACTCTCACTTGTAGAAGGAATGATTCTTGTTTGCATTTTACCTCTCGGATAAGAATATAAATTTGGATATAGAGTCTGAATTCCGAATAGTGCTAAAAGCTTTAGAAAGCCTTTTCGATTCATGAAAAGATTCCTGTATCCAACATGTTTTAACTTCTCCTGCGGGCTACATAAAGGGGAAGGTTTGCGAAAAAATCACCTTTTCTATCCAATTTCTTACCCATTTCTACTAATTCTTCGGTTATAGTATCTCTCATCTCCCTTGTTTTGTCCAGACCGAAAAGGGCAGGATAAGTTAATTTTCCACTGGCTAAATCTTTTCCGATAGTTTTTCCGAGTTCTTCGGAGGTACTTTCTAAATCCAGAATATCATCTGTTATCTGGAATAGTAAACCGAGTTTTTCTCCGTAGTTACGGATGGAAGTTTCGCGTTCTTTCCAGTTTTCTAATAAACGGTTTCCTAATAGAAGGGAGGAAAGGATTAAAGCCCCGGTTTTTTTTGTATGGATTCGGTGCAGGGTTTCTTCAGAAAACAGAGAAGGATTGTTTTCGTGTTCGATATCTTCCATTTGCCCGGAAACCATACCGGGCCCTCCTCCTCCCCTGTGTAGAAGTTCTAATAAATTAGAAAGAAAATAGGGCTTTCTTATTTCCAGTTTAGATAAGAGATAAAAGGCGTGTGCGTTTAATGCATCTCCTGCGAGTATGGCAGTAGCTTCTGAAAATTTTATATGGCAGGTGGGAAGCCCTCTACGCAAATCATCGTTGTCCATACTGGGAAGGTCATCATGAATCAGAGAATATGTATGAATACATTCAACAGCTGAGGAAAGATATAAAGCATCGGCACTAACATTTTCCTGTATGGAAAGATAAGCAGAAAGAAGCAGCACCGGACGAAAGCGTTTACCACCGGCTTTGCAAGAGTAAAGCATAGCTTCGGCTAAAGTTAAATGATGTGTGCTATGAATTTCAGGTAAGACAGTGTTATAAAAAAAAGCTTCAAAGGCCTGTTTTCGTTCTTCGTAGAGTTTTTTAAAATGTTCCAAGGGAATTTAAATGCAGGAAAAGCCCCGTATGAACGGGGCCGGTGCCGCTAAAAATTTAGCTTACAAGTTCATAGCCTTTGAAGAAAAATGCAATTTCCTGAGCTGCATTTTCATCAGAGTCGGAGCCATGAACGGAGTTCGCACCTTTGCTTTCTGCATACAGGGCACGAATAGTTCCGGGAGCTGCTTCTTTCGGATCAGTTGCTCCTATAACTTCTCTCCAATGAGCTACCGCATTTTCTCTTTCCAGTGCTGCGGCAACAATTGGAGTTGCTGACATATCTTTACAAAGTTCATCGTAAAAGGGTCTTTCTTTGTGGACTTTGTAGAACTGTTTAGCATCTTCTAAAGAAAGGTGTAGATATTTAAGGCCTAAAATTTTAAAACCCTCTTTTTCTATCCTTGCAATGATTTCTCCAACGTGCTTGTTTCTTACCGCATCCGGTTTAATCATGATCAGTGTTCTTGACATAGTGTTCCTCTATCTTAATTATGTTTAAATTTTTTTAATAACGCTTCGCTGACCGGTTCGGGGACATATCCAACTGCAGAACGCCCGTGCCTTGCAATTTCTTTCACGATAGTAGAAGATACGAAAGAAAATTCGGCAGATGCCATGAAAAATACGGTATCTATATTCGGGGCAAGTTTCCTATTTGTCAGGGCTATGGCATACTCGTATTCGAAATCGGTGACAGCTCGTAATCCACGAATGATAGCCTTCGCATTTTTTTTAACACAGTAATCAACTGTAAGGCCCTGGAAACAATCTACTTCTACTCTATTCGTATTTCGGAATGAATGTTCTATTAATTCAACTCTTTCTTCCATAGAGAAGAGAGATTGCTTTTTAGAGTTCACAGCCACCATGACTATTACCTTATCACAAACCTCTAAAGAACGATTAATAATATCAATGTGGCCATTGGTAATGGGGTCAAAGGTTCCCGGGTAAACCCCTATCAGGCCATTCATTTTCCGGCTCTTAGTCTCGCAGCTTCTTTGACCGGCAGACCGAAGATATTAATAAAACCCTCTGCATCGTACTGATTGTAAAGTTCATCTCCCTCGAAGCTTGCAATCTGTGGATTATATAGAGACACAGGAGATTTACGACCGACTACTGTGCAATTTCCCTTATATAGTTTTACCCGAACAGTTCCGGTTACGTATCTCTGGGTTTCGGCAATATAACTTTTTAAGGCATCCATGCGGGTGCAGTACCAAAGACCATTATATACTAATTTAGCAAACTCTAATGAGAGAGCATCCTTTTCATGCTGAGTGTCTCTATCTATAGTGATTGACTCAAGGTCACGATGTGCTATATGGAGAATGGTTCCACCCGGTGTTTCATAAACACCTCTCGACTTGATTCCGACCAGACGGTTTTCAACTATATCGACCCTGCCTATACCATTTTCGCCACCGGCTTTATTTAGAGTTTCCATCACTTCAAGAGGATTCATTCTTTTTCCGTCTATAGCTACACAGTTTCCTTCTTCAAAGTCTAAGTCTAAATAAGTGGCTTTATCCGGGGCTTTTTCGGGTGAAACGGATAATAAAAACATGCTTTCATCCGGCTCTCTGTAAGGGTCTTCTAATATTCCGCCTTCAAAAGATAAATGCAGAAGATTTCTGTCCATAGAGTAGGGTTTTTCGGCTGTGACCGGAACGGGGATGCCATGTTGTTTTGCAAATGCGATTAAGTCCATCCGTCCTTTAAATTCCCAGGTTCTCCAGGGGGCGATAATCTGCATTTCGGGAGCCAGGGCTTTAAAAGTAAGTTCAAAACGAACCTGGTCATTACCCTTACCGGTAGCTCCATGAGAAAAAGCATCTCCCTCTTCCTTTTTTACAACTTCTACCATGGCTTTCGCAATGAGGGGGCGGGCAAGGGAAGTGCCCAATAAATAGCGCATTTCATAAATGGCTGTGGCCTGTACTGCCGGAAATATGAAGTCACGAGCAAACTCTAGGCGCAGGTCTTCGATATATACCTTCGAAGCACCGGTTTTTAAACCTTTTTCTTCGAGTCCGCTCAATTCTTCTTTTTGGCCTACATCGGCACAGAAGGCAATAACTTCACACTGGTATTTCTCTTTTAACCAGGCAAGGATCACAGAGGTATCGAGTCCTCCGGAATAGGCTAAAACTATCTTTTTAGGGGGATTTTTACCGGGCATAGGTGTCATGTATTCAAATCGAGCTATTCTGGCAATCAATATTCAAATTTCAACCCTGAGTATTAGAGTCCGGAATTAAGACGGGCCTTTAATTCCTGAAAGCCGGGTTCTGAAAATAATTCGGGAAGCTGTAAGTTTTTATAGAGCTCATACTTCTCTTTTGTGCCTAAATCATAAACTTCTCCCGGGTATAGACCACCGCAGAGCTCGTCTTTTCTGGCTAAGTTTTGAAAGTAAAGGGAGAGGTCTGAATATCCCTCCGGAAGTTCCTGCTGAAGAGCTCCTGCTTTCATAAGAGCAAGGCCAATGTAAGTATACATTTTTCCTGAGTTATTTGAAAAATAGACTTTTTCATTTTTTAAAGATAGGGTTGTGTTTGTTTCTCCTGCAAGGCTTTCTTTCAAGAATAGGAAAATTTTGCCCGGAAAATTCGATGGGAGTGTGAATGTTACATTAGGAATGTGTAAAATATCGGGATTCAGCACGAGAAAAGTTTCCTCCGGATCTAAATTCTTGATACCTTTGCGGATTCCACCACCGGTTCCCAATATTTCTTTTTCTCGGGATATAGAAATATTCAAAAAGGAAAATTTCTCCAGTTCTTTTTCTAAGACTTCGGCTTTGTAATGGGTGTTGATAATAAAGTCCCGTATTCCGAGACGATAAGCGAAATATATAGAATAATGAATGAGTGGAAATCCCCGAATAGTTAAAAGAGGTTTGGGTATATCCTTGCAAAGATCTCCCATCCGACTTCCAAAACCGGCTGCTAAAATAAAACAATTCATTACAGGCTTTCCAGGGAGCTTCTTAAATTAGAAAGAAAAAGAAAAAGGCTGTCCGGAAAAAAACCTTTCTGGCAGATTTCAAGCAGGTTGTTTACGCAGGGAATCAAGCTTTCTTTGTATTTGAATATTCTTTTTTCGTGAAATAGGAAGAAATAGGAACCGAGGGCTTTAAAGGAGCGTTGCAGAGCCTGTTCCATATATATTTTTCTCACTCCTTTTTTTTCTTTGAACCTACTTATAAAATACTGGTAGTATTCTTCTCGTTCTTCATGTGAAAGGGGATTATAAGCATCATATAATAAACTACTCAGATCATAAAATGGAGTTCCGAGCATGGTATCTTGAAAATCAATAATTCCAAGTTGTTCTTTTTTATTGATTAGAAGATTCCTGGAATGATAGTCTCTGTGACAGAGAACTTTTTCGGAAAAGGAGGCTAAGATATAGCAAAGGTTTTCAAAAAAGGCTCTGAGTTCTATATTAACGTCTGGGAAGTCGGGATAGTCTATGTGAAAAGCCTCATATTTTAAAAAAGTCATGTTTACTTCAAAACTTAGTTTTGTAAAATCAAACGAACGAGAAGAAGCCGGCTTTTCTTTGGGAAGTTTTTGAATACTAAGGATGAGGTCTATGGATTTTTTTAAGTATTTATCTTTTTTCTTTTTATCTTTGATAAAACTTAGATCCAGTTCACCGGAATCAGAGATAAGGTAAGCCTTTAAATCTTTTGAATAAGAATAAATTTCCGGCACGGGTAAATTTTCTTTTTTATAAAGTTTTTGAATTAAAAAGAAGTCTGAATTTTCTCCCTGAAAGTTTGGGTCAGTGCAGAGAATTTTTGTATCTTCCTTAAAAAAAAGGCGGTAGTATTTCCGGCTGGAGGCTTCCGGGACAAGTGCCTGAACGGAATCCGGAATAGCATTGAGAATAGGAAGATAGGGTTCTATAAACGAGGAACTGACGTTTGATTCAGGATGATACATAAAAGGAATTAGCGGGCGAGGGGACTCGAACCCCCGCCAGAAGCTTGGAAGGCTGCTGTGCTACCGTTACACCACGCCCGCAAGGAAAGTAAAACCAGTATCATCAGGGGATAAATACTGTCAATTATATTTTAGGATTTTTCTGCGTTCCTTTCACTATGGTCCCCTATCTGAACTTTGTTTTTAAAATAGAATGTAGCAATTTGTTTGTCCTCCAGGGAGGTATGACTTTTAAACCATTTTAATAAGAAGGCTATTATTTCTTCACAGGCTTCATTAAAATTATTTATGGATAAAGCTATTTCTTTTTCAGAAAGGACATCAAGGATTTCTAAATGCTCTAATCTGTGTTCTTCTATATTAGGATAATTTATAGAATACATAAAGTTTTCTTCACTTATGAAGTGGTATTTTGCATAAGCATTGATTTCTGCAATGAGTTTCTTCACATATTTGGGGTCTTCAACACTTTGAAATACATCATTTAATTTCTTTATTAAATTTAAAAAGCTATGATGTTGTGAATCAATATCTTCAATACCTAATAAATAATTATTATTCCAGTTAAAATTCATAAAATTCCCGCATACGTATACTATAGTAAGTGATTTATTCATCAAAGGAAAAAACTAATTGTCTTTTTAGAAGAACTATCAGGGAGATAAAAAAAGCCATGATCTCTCATGGCTTTTACTTTACAACTCTCAATAAACTTGAGGTTTTATTTGGCTCCTTTACTTTTCAAGTAATTGGCAATGTCTGTATAATTGTTTTTTACGGCTTTTTCCAGGGGAGTAGTTCCTTTTCCTGTTTTGACATTCACATTGGCTCCGGCTTCTACCAGAAGTTTTACGATGTCAAATTTATTCCTGTCAACAGCAAAGAAAAGAGCAGTAAAACCAAGATTATTTTGTGTGTTTACATTAGCCTTTGCTGCAATTAGGGCTTTTACTGTATTTACATTTCCCCTTATAGAAGAATACATCAGCGGTGTGTTTCCTCTTTGGTTTGCCAGTTCAGGATTAGCTTTTGCATCAATAAAGACTTTTGCCAGCTCTTCGTAACCTTTGTAGCAGGCTTTGAAAAGAGCAGTCTCTTTTCCTATGTCCTGAAAGTTCAGGTTTGCTTTCGCGGAAACAAGGGTTTTCGCTACATCTTTGTTATTTTTGTAAACAGACTTCATAAGAGCTGATTCTTGCTCATTATCAAGGTCATTCACATTAGCACCTTTTGCCAGCAGGGCTTTTATAACTTCCAGATGCCCATTGAAGGAAGCCATAATTAGAGCTGTTTTGTTATCAGAATTTTTTAAATTCGGATTGGCTTTTGCTGCTAAAAGTGCATTTACCAGTATAGACTTACCTTTGAGAGAAGCATACATTAAAGCAGTCTGACCTTTATAATATTGTTTATTCGGGTTGCCACCGGCTAATAGATAAAGCTGGAGTAGCTCAGGTTTATTGGTAATGGTTGCCATCCAGATAGCATCCCAGTTTCCAACCATTTTGGAATGGTTCGGAGAAGCTTTTTTAGTGAGAAGTTCTTTTATAATCTCCGTGTGACCGAAGTAAGTAGCAATGGTTAAGGCTGACATTCCTTTTGTAGAAACGCTGTCAGGACTATCACCGGCTTTCAGAGCGTCTTTAACTCCCTGTAAATCACCTTCGATTGTTTTTACAATGATATTGCTTTCTTTTCCAATGTCTCCTCCTGCTTCGCTACCATCCATAACAGTTCTGTCACCGGTAGTTTCGTCCAGTGCCAGCATATTTGCAGTAGTGGATTTCGAAGGACTTGGAATCGGAGTTTTGGAAGTGGAACTCCCTCTTTCTTCCGGATTGGTTACAACCGAAACAGCTCCTTCTTTAGAGGAACCTTCATCAGTTTTGGCGGGTTCGGTGGTAGCTGTACTTTCAGTAGTTTTGGCGGGTTCTGTTGTGTCAGTGGCTGTTTCAGAACCTTCTTTGGAGGAACCCTCGTCCGTTTTAGCAGGCTCGGTTTTGTCAGTAGTTTCTGTTCCTTCTTTAGAAGAACCTTCGTCTGTTTTGGCGGGTTCGGTTTTGTCTGTTGTTTCAGAACCTTCTTTGGAAGAACCTTCGTCAATGATGAGACCTGTTCCCTTGGGCAGACCTCTTACATTGTCAGCCAGAGCAAGAGCATCGGCTACTCCAGTGCCGGGATTTGGAATCGGAGTTTTATTTATAGGTTTTGAACTATCATCTGTTTTGCTGGTATCATCAGCAGGAGTAGTTCTATCTGCTGTATCAGTACCCTCTTTGGAAGAACCTTCGTCTGTTTTGGCAGGCTCGGTTTTATCCGTAGTTTCTGTACCTTCTTTGGAAGAACCTTCGTCTGTTTTGGCAGGCTCGGTTTTATCCGTAGTTTCTGTACCTTCTTTGGAAGAACCTTCGTCTGTTTTCGCGGGTTCGGTTTTGTCTGTTGTTTCAGAACCTTCTTTGGAAGAACCTTCGTCAATAATAAGGCCTGTTCCTTTGGGTAGTCCGCGAACATTGTCAGCCAGAGCAAGAGCATCGGCTACTCCTGTGCCGGGGTTTGGAATCGGAGTTTTATTTATAGGTTTTGTGCTGTCCTCTGTTTTTGTGGTATCATCAGCAGGAGTGGTTCTATCTGCTGTATCAGTGCCTTCTTTGGAAGAACCTTCGTCCGTTTTAGCAGGCTCGGTTTTATCTGTAGTTTCTGTACCTTCTTTCGTTGAGCCTTCGTCCGTTTTAGCAGGCTCGGTTTTGTCCGTAGTTTCTGTACCTTCTTTGGAAGAACCCTCGTCTGTTTTAGCAGGTTCTGTTTTATCCGTAGTTTCTGTACCTTCTTTCGTTGAGCCTTCGTCCGTTTTAGCAGGCTCGACTTTATCGGTGGTTGTTGTTCCCTCTTTAGAAGAGCCATCATCTACCGGAGTAGTTCTGTCTGAAGTTTTGGAACCGGAACCTTTTGCATCATTACTGATACATCTAACTTTATAATAACGACGGGAATCGAGGGTTGTGCCCTGATCGTAGCCAAAATAGATTCTTTCTTTATTTACTACGCCGTATAAACCCCTGTATTTAGTCCAGTAGTAGTATTTTGCTTCCGCAGAAGAAAATTCCTTTGTATCTTTAATATAATTCAAAAGAGAGCGAAGTTCATCTGAGCTTGGGAGGCGCCATTTCTTTCCTTCGAGATCCAGAGTTTCGCAGGCTTTACTGGCCTCTTCCCAACTCATATCTTTTCCTTCTCCCGAACATTTAGAGTCTTTAAAAGAGCCATTATCACAATATTCCCAGTATACCTGAGTGGATTCGGATATAATTCCTTTTGACTTCTCTTCTGTAAACTCAGCAGAGAGAGATAATGTGAATAGAAGTCCCCATACCAGCATCGATATTTGTTTAGTTTTTTTCATTGTACCTGTCATTATTAATTGAGAGTTCATAGAGATTTTACCTGTATCTTAAATATAACTAAAAATTATACTATAATAAAACACAAGAAAAAATAGAGTTGCGACGAAGAAGAAATACGTTTGTTTCCTTTATCCTGAAATAAGGTTTTACGATTGACTTTAGGTTCTATGGATTTATAAATAAAGCAAAAGTTTTAGCCAGTTTTTAGGTTTTTCCTATAGCACAAGGAACTCGTAATGAAATTATCTATCTATACAATCATTAGTTTTTTATTCTTATCATATCTTTCCGCCCTTTTCTCCCAGTCAAGGTGTGTTTATGGAGACTGCGTGAATGGAACCGGTAGCATGACCTATTACAACGGGGACAAGTATACAGGACAATTTGAAATGGGTAAGAAATCAGGTAAGGGAACCTATTACTTTTATGGTGGAGATAAGTATGAAGGTGAGTTTAAAAACGATATGCCCAATGGAAAGGGAGAAGCGATTCTGAGAAACGGAAATCGTTATGAAGGCCATTTTAAGGACAATTACCCGGATGGAGAGGGGACCATGACCTATCAAAAAGGACATAAATACATCGGTTCCTGGAGAAAAGGCTTGAAGAATGGCTTTGGTACTATGTACTACAAAAGCGGAGCGGTATACCGGGGGCAGTGGGTAAATGGTTTGAAAGCCGGCAAAGGAACCATGGAATTTGACAGAAAACCTTTGAGCCCGAGGATAGCTCAAAAACCACAGAAGACAAGGAAGATAAAACAGATGCGTAAGATTTCCCAACCTTTCTGGAGAGGTGTAAATAAAAATTGAAAACACAATTAATTATTTTCCTGGTTCTCATTGAATTTTTTAGCTCTGGTCTCGAAGCAAGAGATTGTATTAAGGGTAATTGCCAGGATGGAAAAGGCATCATGAAATATGAAAATGGCGAGAAATATATCGGGCAATGGAAAGACGGCCAGAAAAACGGAGAAGGAATTTACTTCTACTTTGATGGCAGCCGGTATAAGGGCGATTGGAAGAACGGAGAACTACAGGGAGAGGGAGAGTATATCTTTGCCAGCGGAGATAAATACATAGGAAGTTTTGAGAAAAGCCTTTATCATGGAAAAGGGATTTATAAGTATAAAGATGGAGTTTATTACAGCGGGGAGTTTGTTTACGGAAAGCGGCATGGTCTCGGAACTTATTATTTTGAAGACGGTTCCAAATACGTAGGAGAATTTAAAGAAGATAAATTTGATGGAGAAGGAACTTTTATCTTTTCAGATGGAGATAAATACGTAGGAAGGTTTAAAAACGATCAGTTTAATGGTAGAGGCTCTATGTCTCTAAAAAATGGGGATGAATTCAGCGGAAATTTTCAGGAAGGGAAGAAGGTCGGACACGGGATTTATACCTACGCGGATGGTTCTCAGTATGTAGGAGAGTTCAAGGAAGATAAATATAATGGTCTGGGAACTTATAGCTTTTCGGACGGAGATGTTTATTCCGGGGAATTTAAAGATGATATGTACCACGGACAGGGGGTATATACTTTTGCGGGGGGCCTGGGTAAGTTCATCGGACAATTTGAGTTTGATCACTTTGTTGGTAAAGGTGTGTTATTCGGACCGAGCGAGAAATACGAAGGAGAATTTCAAAACGATAAGTACCATGGAAAAGGGAAGCTTCTCTATGCGAATAAGGACTTTTTTGAAGGTAGCTTTTATAATGGAAAGCCTCATGGAAAAGGAATTCTTAAGTATCATAATGGAGACCGGTACGAGGGAGAATTTCAATACGGTAAAAGAAACGGAAAAGGTGTTTACTATTATTCCAAAGGCGACAAATATGAGGGAACTTTTGAGGGTGATAAGTTTCATGGAAGCGGAACCTATTCTTTCTCTGATGGGAGTAAGTATTCAGGCTTTTTTCGGTATGATGAATACCATGGAGAAGGAACGTATTTTTATCCGAATGGAGATAAATACCAGGGGAGTTTTGAAAATGGTTTAAAGCATGGCAGGGGTGTTATCTATAAAAAAGATGGGAGCCGTTATGAGGGCTTTTTCCGCTTTAATAAAAAACACGGTCAGGGAAAGTTTTTTGGACCAAAGGGAGAAATTGTAGAAGATATGGTCTGGGAAGATGGAATCCTTGTAGAAAAGAAGATTCAAACAGCGGTTCAGGAACTAAAAAAAGAAAAGGAATAACAGAATTAAAATTTTAAGAGATCTGAGAAAATTCTGCGGTACAGGTCGGATTGAATGAGGTTTTCGGGATCGCAGAAATTTTTTAATTGCTTTAAAGTTTGTATATCTTCTTCGCCGAACATTTCCCTCACCGTTTTGGATTCTAAAGAAGTATCTTCAGCCAGATAAACTTTTCCTTTGTTAAATAGGAGAAGTTCTGTGAAGTCCTTTGTAAGTTGAGTAAGAGAAGCCTGATTGTCCTCGTTCAAAGGAAAATCCATAGTTAAAGAATAGCCATCGAGGGAGCCGGAGAAAAGGAATTTATTTGGTCTGTGTTTTTCCAGTTTGCATTCATAAGGAGGAAGTCCTCTCTTCCGGGAAAGGTGCAGCATCTGCATCATAACTTTCAGACTGTTCTGTCTCGGTACAAAAGCATGATATTGGATAATGCTTCCGGGTTTATAAGAATACTTCAGGTTAGGAAGTTTCTCGTCGGTAAATAAAAAAGATAGGCAGTTTTCTCTGTGTGTCTTTTCTTCCTTTCCCTGGGTTCGGTAATAGAAGCTATTCAGGGCTTTTTTTCCGGGTTTATTGGTGAAAGGAAGAAAAAATAACCAGATAAGAGAACGGGGAATTAATCCAAAAAAATTTTCACCGAGAGTATGGTTTTTAATGGAAAACCTGGTGGGGCTCGTATCTTCTCCTTCTTCTAAGTGTCGGGCTCTGAAAACAAAACCACGACCTGTTGAACGACCGCTGGAGAATCCATCCACCCAGGCATATAAATAATCCGAGGCATTTTCAGCCCTTTCAAAATAATCGAGGGTTTCTTCCAGATTCTCGGTTCTTTTGGTTTTTACTTCCAGTTCAGAGGAATGGATTTTTTTGAGTTTTAGACGAACTTCGAGGATAACTCCAAGAAGTCCCATACCGCCTATTACAGCATGAAAAAGTTCCGAGTTTTCTTCCCGGCTACAGGAGTAAATATTTCCGGAGGGGCATAGGAGTTTAAAGTCAAGAACATGATCTCCTATGGTTCCCATTGAGAATCCGTTCTTTCCGTGAATGTTCATAGAAAGAGAGCCTCCAAAAGTGGCCTGTGTCGAACTGCTTACAACCGGTGGCCAGAAACCTCTTTCAAGGCTGAATTCACAGAGGGCCTGCATACTCAGGCCGGATTGAATGTTAAGGATTCCGGTATTTGGATCAAAGTCTATAATTTTGTTCAAATTGCTTAGATCCAGAATAATTCCGTTATTGTTAATGGCAGAGTCTCCGTAGCTACATCCTCCACCCCGAAAAGCTAAAAAGAATTTTTGTTTGCTGGCAAACTGGAATACTTTTCGAATCTCTTTTTCTGTTTCAGGGCGAAATACGGGACTGTAACAGTGATGAGCCATACCCCAATCCTGAACTTTTTCCGGGATCGGGAAATGAAAATCACTCTGCCTGACACTCATAAATTATACAGATAACTTTTTAAAGATGAAGGAAGGTATGTTGCGGATAATAAACATGACAAGCCTCCAGCGGGCCGGAACATAAATATCCTCACAATTTTTTTCAGCAGCTTTTATAATAGTTTTTGCGGCTTCGTTTGCAGAAATTAACCAGAAAAGCCCTTCCATTCCCTTTGTCATTTCGGTATCCACAAAACCGGGTCTGACAGTTAAAACGGTGATTTTTCCTTTTTTATTCAGGCGATTCCGTAAAGATTCGAGGTAGGTGGTAAAACCTGCCTTAGCTGCGTGATAGGAAGGGTTTTTTACCCTTCCCCTGTCTCCTGCCACCGAAGAAACTCCGATGATTTTACCCTCACCTTTTCGCTGAAAATAATCGGCAGCCGGATTTAGCCAGGCAAAAGCTCCTCCGAGGTTTACATTCAGGGTGCGAATATCTTTTTCGGTAGAATACTCCTCAATTCTGATAGACTCCATTAGACCGGAACAGTAATAAATTTCATCCAGACCGCCCATGGTATCTACCGCTTTATTAAAGGCTGTTTCTACTGAAGAAAAATTTGTAACATCGTTGATAATGGAAATAGCTTTTATTTCTCCATTTTTATTAAACTCTTCTGCGAGGGCTTTGAGTTTATCCTGACGGCGTGCAACGATACAAACGCTGTCTCCGTTTTTCAGTTTTTCCCTGGCAATTTCGGCTCCCATTCCGCTCGAAGCCCCGACTACAATAATTTTCTTTCCCATTTTATGATTGCTTCATCAACTCTTTGATGAGTTCCCTTAAGAAGTTTGGATCCGGAGTTCCGGGTGTGAGGGGTTTATTGTTAATATAAAGAGATGGAGTGCTCTGAATATTCAGTTTCTCTGCTTCATCTACTTCCCGGTTAATTTGCTCTCTGACTTCTGCTGAATTCAGGCAGGTTTGAAAAGAAGGAATATCCAGCTTAATTGATTTCGCAATTTCCATAGTAGTAGCGGCAGTATGATACCCTCCGGACTCATTTACCCCATAAAGACCTGTGTACATTTCCAAAAATTTACTCTGTTTATTGGCACAGATAGAAGCACTGGCAGCGATACAGGAGCTACCATTGGGGGATTTCCTCTGGACGAGGCGGTTACAATTTCCATCGAGAGGAAAGTTTTTATAATAGACCTTAATGATCCCGCTGAATTCAGACAACATACGTTTTAAAATTTTACTGGCGTGCATACAGTGTCCGCAGTTGTAATCGGCATACTTGACTATCGTAATCCTTGCGTTTGGATCTCCCAGCATGGAGGCTTTATCGGTACTGATATTTACAACAGGAGCCGATTTATAGGCCTGTATAGCAAGTTTAATTTCCTCTTCGTTAGCATCACCGCTGGCTATGGATTCCTTATTCGTTCCCTGTGAAAATTGCCCGATTCCGAGCCCGCAGGCGAAAAAGGCGAGAGATACAATCAGAAAGTTTAAAATATTCATTTTAAGACCGCGGGTAAAATAAGTCATAAGGCTTTCATTCCTTTTTTCTTTTTGGTATTGTATAAAAAATAAGAGAAGAAGCACAAGGCTTACTCCGTAAGTAATGGCACAGAGAGGACAGACGGCTCCTATGATTCCGACCGAAACATAGAGTAGAATCAAATCAATAAATAGGGCTACCGTAGAGAGAAATGTGCCGAATCCTATATAGGAAAGACGTTCATTATCATCATCTACCCGGCTTATCATGAAAAATAGATAGCCAATAAAACCATAAAAGGTGAAACCAAAGAGGGCGACGGGAATTTTACCTAAAAGGGGGATACTGAAACCGGAATAGGCACTTTCCGCTACTTTTTTACAACCGCTTCCATCTCCGGCGGCAGAACAGAGCGAATTTGCCAGGGAACCGGCATTGCCAAAGTATTCCTGTATAAGCAAAACACTCAGTACCAGACCGACAAAAGCGGTAAGTATTCCAATATAAGACAAAAAAGGGCTTCGTTTTTTTTCCAAGGATTTATCCTTCCTCTCTGGTATTCATAGTTAAGGCCTGTTTCAGATCTACGCGACCTTCATAAATAGCTTTTCCGGTGATAACACCGTAGACTTTTTTCTTTCCTTCTAACTGGGAAAGTTCTACAATATCTTTAATCGATGAAATTCCGCCGGAAGCTATAAGGTCAAATGAAAATCTGTCCAGTATTTTTTTATAAGAGTCAACATTGGGACCGGCCAGGGTTCCATCAAGAGAAATATCCGTAAATACAATTCGCTTGACCCCCTGTTTCTCCAGGTTTTCTAAAAACTCCTCGTAGTGAATTTTTGAGTCTTCTTCCCATCCACTGATTCGCACAAGGCCATCCCTTGCGTCTACTCCTACAATAATTCTATCATTGCCCATGAGTTCCAGGGCCTCGTCTATAAATGCAGGATTTCGAACCGCTGCGGTTCCGAGAATAAATCTGTCGATGCCGATGGAATCGTAATATTTCAAGCGATGCATATCCCGAATTCCACCACCCAGTTGGATCTTTACACTACAGGCGTTCCGGATTTTCAAAATGCAATCACGGTTTGCAAAATCAGAAGAATCTCTGGCTGCATTTAAATCCACAATGTGAATGAGACCGGCACCATTCTGGTAAAAGGCTTTTACCAGCTCCCAGGGTTCCTCGCTGTAGACTGTCTTTTGAGAGTAATCCCCTTTATAAAGTCGTACAGCTTCTTTATCATATAAATCAATAGCGGGTATAATTTTCATTCTTCAACCAATCGAATAAAGTTTTCTAAAATTTTCAATCCTTCCGTATCGGATTTTTCGGGGTGAAACTGGGTTCCGAAGATGTTTCCATGCTCGACGACAACCGGAAATCTTTCTTCATAGTAGTTACAACTTGCGGCTACAAATTCATCCTCTACATCGACCGCCCGGTAGGAGTGTATAAAATACATAAATTCTTTATTTTTAATTCTTTTTAAAATCCGACTTTTTCGGTTATCCAGAAAAATCTCATTCCAGCCCATGTGAGGTACTTTGAATGCTTTGTCGCGAAACCGGCGAATACTGCCCGGCACAAAACCCAGCCCTTCGATTATCTGTCCTTTTCCGGAAAGGTCTTCATCGGAATCCTGAAACAGGAGTTGAAAGCCAATGCAAATTCCAAAAAGCTTTCCCCCGTTTTGCAAATATTCCTTCAGGGGTCTAATAAAATTTTGTTCCTGTAGATTAATCATGGCTCGGTCAAAAGCTCCATCCCCGGGAAGAACCACTCCTTCTGCTCCGGACATTTCTTCGGGATTTGTAATTAATTTATAATTCGAGGTATAACGTGAAATAGCTTTCAGGCAGGAGTGTAAGTTTCCCATTCCAAAATCAATTACGGCTATCATTCAAGAACTCCTTTGGTAGAGGGAATATGTTCTGCGTTCTGTGAGTCTATAGCTACTGCCATCCGAATCGCTTTTCCGAGGCATTTAAAAATGGATTCATGGATATGATGACGATTTTCTCCGTAGTGAACCAGAACATGAAGGTTCATCCTGGCGTTCATGGCGAGTTTTTGTAAAAATTCCAGACTGAGTTCTGCATCATAGATTCCGAATTTTCCTTCCAGCACAGGTCCGGTATACCGAAAAGCATATCTGCCTCCAAAATCGAGGGCTACCGTTGTAAGGGTTTCGTCCATAGGAAGGGTAAAATGCCCGTAGCGAAAAATGCCTTTTTTATCCCCCAGGCTTTTGTGAATCATTTCTCCTAAGAGAATGGCTGTGTCTTCTACACTGTGATGACAGTCTATCCCGATGTCTCCCCGCAGGTGGAGCTCCAGATCTATAAGGCCATGTTTGGAAATATGGGAGAGCATATGCTCGAAAAACGGGATTTCTGTATCAAAAGAATACTTTCCAGTTCCCCTGAGATTCAATTTTAAGCGTATGTCTGTTTCTGAGGTTTTCCTCGCGCTTTCTAACATTACCAGTATTCATTTCAAAAAGCACCTTTACTGTCAATCTACTTCTATATTTGAATAGTAAGCTAAGCTTTGGAAAACAGATTGTGGAGGGAAAAATAAAAAGTGCCTGGCGGCGTCCTACTCTCCCATGCAGCGAACCGCATAGTACCATTGGCGATGAAGGGCTTGACTTCTGTGTTCGGGATGGGAACAGGTATTTCCCCTTCTCCATAACTACCAGGCAAGGACAGTATTTTTGAACTATTATCTGAAGTCAAACCCTTTTTATAAAAATTGTGTTCCGCTATTTATTTTTTCTTAAATTTCCATTGGGCACTGAGCCAGCCCGGTTCGATAGGTTCGGCTTCGAGTTCTCCTCTTTCTATATGAATACAATGATTTGCCTTCCATACATTGCAAATATTGTAAAACCCTGTTTCTGCTTTTTCTATTTTCCATTGGGCACTGAGCCAGCCCGGTTCGATAGGTCCGGCTTCAAGATTTCCTTTTTCTATATGAATGCAGTGAGCTAATTTCCAGACGTTACAAATATTAAAAAAACCCGTTTGGGCTTTCTCTATTTTCCATTGAGCACTCAGCCAATCCTCTTTAATCGCAGCGGCTTCGAGTTTTCCTCTTTCCATATGAAGATTCCATTCTTGTTTCCAGACATTGCCTATCTGGTATTTCCCGGTTTTAAAAATAGACTCCTGCTTTTCTGCTATAGGTGAAGTTTTTGTTTCTTTTGGGGTCGGAGGGATTGTAAGCTGCTTTATCTGCTCATCTTTTTTTAGGGCAACCGACATGACAGCTAATATTTCACCATTTTCTGTATTAACGATTCTTCCATTTACATCAATTACTTCTTTCATATCCGTTAAGGTTCCAATAAGTAAAGCATTGGCTCCGGTTAGTCTTCCAACTTCTTTTATGGTTCCTTTATCGATTAAACCGTTTTGATGGAAATTCAATTCCTTCAAAACTTTATTCAACTGGTTTCTCTCGATAACGGTGATTCCTTTAACATCGAACATGGTAAAGATAAGTTTTTCGGATAAGTATTTTCCTAAGTCTACTTTTTTGCCGCTGAGATCTGTGAAGTCAAGAATGGCAATACTTTTCTTATTTCCTTCTTTTAAGGAACGCTCTATCTGTGTTCTCATTTCTATTAAACCATTTTCAAGGTTCTTTTCTTTTACATCTGCACTTTTACAATAGCTGATACCTAAAAATAAAGGTAGTAAAAAAAATATAAGTTTATATAACTTTGGCACAATATACTTCCTTTGTAAAATTATTTATTATAAAGAATTATTCTACGTTAATAATTGTCTATTCATTCTACTTTATTGGAAAAGGCATTTGAGGTATTTAAGGACAGGAATTTTCTATTTGACTTCAAACGAAAGCGGGTAAATCTGAACCTGTTATTCTATGGAAATTTGTAAAATTACTCTACCCGATGGTTCTGTACGTGAAATTGAAAAGGGAAAACCGGTTTTTGAATTTGTAAAAACTCTGGGTAAGTCCCTCGAAAAAGCGGCTCTCGCTGCCAAAGTGGATGGGAAAGAAGTTGACCTGAGCTTCCCTCTTGAAGCTGACCACAGCCTCGAAATTCTCACCTTTGAAACACCGGAAGGTAGAGAAGTTTTCCATCACTCCAGTGCTCACCTTTTAGGTCAGGCCGTTCAGAGGATTTTTAAAGGCGCCCTTTTAACGATTGGCCCCGTAGTTGAATCCGGCCCCGGATTCTTCTATTATGATATTGATTTTGGTGAGACAGTTATCACACCGGAAGACCTTCCTAAAATCGAGAAGGAAATGCAGAAGATCGTGAATGAAAACCTTCCTGTTTTCAGAAAAGTTTTGAGCCGTGAAGAAGCGGTGGAAGAATTCAAGAAAATGGGAGAGAAATATAAGGTAGAGCTTATACAGAGTTTCGATGCCGACACCGTTTCTATTTACGGGCAGGGAGAATGGTCGGATCTCTGCCGGGGACCCCACGTTCCGAACACAGGTAAACTTAAGGCTTTTAAGCTTACCGCTATTTCCGGTGCCTATTGGAAAGGGGATAGAGACAATAAGATGCTACAGAGGATCTACGGAGTCGCTTTTCCTTCTAAGAAAGAACTGGATGATTATATCTTTCAATTAGAAGAGGCGAAGAAACGAGACCACAGAAAACTCGGTAAAGAAATGGATCTCTTTTCTTTCCAGGAAGAAGCTCCCGGTTTTCCTTTCTGGCACCCCAAGGGAACGATTCTCTGGAACGGCCTTGCAGATTATATTCGGCGGGAATGTACCTTAAGAGGATATAGCGAAATCCGTACACCGGCTATTCTGGACTCGAAGCTCTGGAAAAAAAGCGGTCACTGGGATAACTTCCGAGAAAATATGTATTTTACTGAAATCGATGAAACCGAATTTGCAGTGAAGCCCATGAACTGTCCCGGCTGTACTCTTGTTTACAGGCATAATATGCACTCATACAGGGATTTACCCTTACGTTATGCGGAACTCGGAACCGTTCACCGTCATGAGCTTTCCGGGGTTTTACACGGACTTTTCCGGGTGAGAGCCTTTACTCAGGATGATGCCCACATTTTTGTAACAATCGACATGTTGCAGGATGAGATTATAGAACTGATAGATTTTACTTTTAGTGTGTATAAGAAATTTGGCTTCCAGGAGTTTAAAACTTATATCGCTACCCGTCCTGAAAAATCCATAGGAAGTGAAGAAGACTGGTCAAAAGCAACCGAGGCTCTAAAAGAAGCTTTAAATATAAAGAATATTCCTTTTGAAATTAAAGAAGGGGAGGGAGCCTTTTACGGACCGAAGATTGAGTTTAATATCAAGGATAGTATCGGAAGGATGTGGCAGTGCGGAACGATTCAGATTGACTTTTCTATGCCGAACAGGTTCGGTCTGGAATACGCCTCAAGCGAGGGCACAAAAAAACAACCGGTCATGGTTCACAGGGCTATCTATGGTTCTTTAGAGAGATTCATCGGGATCCTGATTGAACACTATGAAGGCAAATTTCCGCTCTGGTTATCCCCTGAACAAATTCGGATTCTTCCCGTTTTAGAAAGCCATATCCCCCGTGCAAAAGAATTACATAAGGAACTGATACAATTAGGGTTTCGTTCAGATATAGACGAGAGAAACGAAAAGATAGGTTTTAAAATACGCGATTCTATTCTTAGAAAAGCTAACTATATGCTCATATTAGGAGATAAAGAAGTTGAATCGGGTAAAGTATCTGTAAGAAAACGCGGAGAAGAAAAAACTCTTACTTATGACTGGCCCGAGTTTCTTGACTTATTAAGAAACGAAGTTAATGAGTGATTTATAATATACGAATATGAGAACCAAGCATAGCTATACAGAAGCCATTGACGGACAACAGACAGTAGAATATTACAGACATCTACATGAAGTAAGAACAAAAGACGGGATGAAGCTGGTCATGACCCAGAAGATTCCTGTTAACCAGAAACCCAAAGCTTCCGTGATGCTGGTTCACGGACTCGGACAGAATCGTTATACCTGGACACAGACAAAACGTAGTTTTGAACATTTCCTCGTAGCCAATGGTTTTCAGACTTTCAATGTAGAGCTACGCGGTCACGGCATGAGCCGTGCCAATGGAAGTGAGCACCCGGAATCTTTCGAGTGTTACCTGAATTGGGATATACCGGCTTTCATAGAAGAAATTACGGAACTCTCCCACGATAAGAAAATTTTTTATATCGGTCATAGCCTCGGAGCAACCATTTCATACTGCATTGGTGCTGATTTTCAGGATAAACTTGCAGGGATTATCGGCATAGCCGGCCCGTATAATATGGGAAAAGGCAACCCGTATATGAAAGCTCTCGGGCAGAGTCTGGAAGGTCTGAAGGGTATTATTCCGTTACACCGCATTCTTCCTGAGACTTTTTATATAGACCTTATCGGTTTGCTTGCATCTCACGGACTTGAACTTATTGACAATGACAGTTTTCCGATACCCGTGCATGTCTGGTATCCGGAGAGTATAGAAAGAGATATTTTGAAAGAAAGAGTTCGCCGGGGTTTTGATAGAACCAGTCTCTCTGTTGTGTCTTTACTCATTGAGTGGACGGCTAAGGGAAGACTTTTTAACTCGGAAAATAATCGAGACTACGAAAAACACATCGAAGATATACAAATTCCTTTTTGTTTTATCGCCGGAAATGATGACTATGTGGTTTCTCCTGAAGATGTAAACGAAGCCTATTTAAAAGCCGGTTCAAATGATAAGGTTTTTAAAATATTCGGAAGTAAAGATACGTTTCCGAAGTTCGGACATATTGACCTGATTAGCGGAAAAGCGGCTCCTGCAAACTCCTGGAAGTATATGCTCGAATGGTTAGATTCGAGAATATAGGTAATTCCCCAACTTTCCCAAAACCCTCCGGTTTGGGAAAAAGTGCTCTTCATATTACTGCATATTTTTTCCTTTACGTAAAAGCAAGGCATAAGAAAGTTGGCAAAATTAGATTTTGGAGATGATGAATGAAGAAATTCTCGATTCTGTTAATACTTTTATTCAGTTTGAGCCTTGTAAATTGCGAAAAAGCACCGGATGCACCTAAAGCCGACACCCAGGCACCTGTTGAAAATACAAAGCCCCAGGCAGATGCAAAACCGCTTAAGTTAGACCTCGCAAAAAGCACGATTAAGTGGATTGGAACCAAGGTTACAGGAAAGCACAATGGAACGATTAAACTGAAGTCCGGTGAGGTTTTGGTTAGCGGACAAAAAGTGGTAGGTGGAAAATTTGTAGTAGATATGACTACTCTAGAAGATCTCGACTTAGAAGGAAATGATAAGTTTAAAGAGAAGTTAGAAACTCACTTGAAAAGCGATGATTTCTTTTCTGTTGAAAAATTCCCTGAAACTAAATTTGAGATTACTTCTGTTAAAGAAGAAGGTAATAACAAAGTAAACATTACCGGAAACCTGACGATTAAAGATGTAACCAAAAGCATTAGCTTTCCGGCAAGTATTGAAGTCGATGCAAACAAGAATCCGGTTGCAGCTAAAGCCAATTTCAACATTGATAGATTTCAATGGGGAGTGGTTTACAAAGGCAAAGCTGACGACTTAATTAAAAGTGAAATCAACTTTGATCTCGATTTAAAAGTCGGTATGTAAATTTTATAAGGGGCTGTATAAAAGCCCCTTTTTACCTCCTCTTGAAAGACCTGCTTTTACTTCCCAACATTCTCACTCTTCTTCGAATTCTCTTAGTAATTCCTTCTATAGCTTTATTCGAATATGGACATATTTATTATGCTCTTCCGCTTGTAGTCTTTCTTTTTTTAACCGATTTTTTGGATGGCTGGATAGCAAGAAACTTCGAGATGAAGTCCTATATAGGTTCGATTTTAGACCCGGTAGCCGATAAGCTGGTTGTTCTCAGCTTTTTTTCTTATTTTTATTACAGGGGAGAAATTATTTTGTGGTATTATCTCTTAATTCTTATCCGGGATATTGCCCAGCTTCTATCTATCCCCATATTATTACTCTGGAAAAAAATAGCCTTTCAGGTGAAACCCAAACAGATTCCGAAATGGGGAACAGCATTTAATTTTATTATATTAGGATTGCTTGCAAGCCGGTTTTACACGGGTTCTGAGTTCTTTAATCAGTTTGTGAAATTTTATCTTTTTTATCCCTTACTCATCCTATCTTCAGTAATAGAGCTTTATATCCTTTTTACTTATATTCCGAGGTTTATACAAATTTACAGGGGAACTCATGATACATTTGAATAAAATTTTTTAGGAGATTCTTATATGCTGGATATATTTGTATTTATTTCTATGATGCTTTTACTTCTCTATATAGGCTGGAGAAATGTAAAGAAAGTCAATTCAGAAACAGCCTACCTTTTAGCCAATCGAAGCACCGGTCTTTTTAGTCTGACGGCTACTCTTGTGATGACGGAATTCAACCCTTCTACTCTTATCGGCTTCTCGGCTGCCGGCTATGTAGCCGGACTCTATGCACTTTTTTTACCCTTTGTCTTCTTTTTCGGTCTGGGTTTTTATACTATCAGTGTTGCCAAAAAATGGAAGCAGTTAAATGGAATGAGTGTTGCAGAACTTTTTACGATGCGCTATGGTAAAGGAGTCGGTCGATTAGCCAGTGTTTTTTTACTTCTGGCAATGCTCGGTTTTAGTGCCAATTATATCAAATCTTTGCTGTTTATCTTTCATCCCATATTTCCCTTTCTTTCAGACACTGTATTTTCTTTGGTTATTGTTCTTACAGTACTTATACTGACTCTCAGGGGAGGACTTTTTTCTATCATTTCAACCGATGTTGTAAGTTTTATAGCTACTCTTATCATAATTCCTTTAATATTCTATTTCTCTTATGAGTCTTCTCAGTCCGGTTTTCAAGGCCTACAGGTGCAATTCCCCCTGGAAAAAAGTAAGGAATTGCTTCCTCCTAAATATATACTTTCTTTGATTCTCCTGACTACTTTTACTTATATAGCCGCTCCCTGGTACGGACAGAAAATTTTCTCAGCAAAAAATGAGAAAACTGCTTTTATGGCAGTCGGTCTTTCTGCTATTCTGGTTTTTTTTCTGTATTCTTTTCCGCTTCTTTCCGTTTCTTTTTTGAAGTTAAAAGGAGTAGTCTTAGCATCTCCTGATTTAGCTTTTCCTTATATTATAAAGAATCTTCTACCGGATGGACTCAGAGGTTTCAGTTATGCACTTCTATTTGCAGCGGGGATTACAACTTTATCCGGTGTCTGGAGTGCTATGGTTACTATGATAATCGCCGATTTCTTGGGGTATCAGGATAAAGAAGCAAGGGCTGAAAAGCGGGGAATCTATCTTACTCTTATTATAGCGGTTTTGACTTACCTCGTTTCTATCACCTTTATAGACAGGATATTAGACAAACTTATCCTTGCCAATATTCCTGTTGCGGCCCTATCCTTTTCTCTTCTGGCCGGATTTTACTGGGATAAGGCTTCGAAGGTCGGTGCTATTAGCAGTATTATTACGGGCTTTATTTGGGGAAGCGGCTGCTATTTATACTTCGGAGAAAAAGGAATGTACACCTGGTATTGGTCTTTTTATGGCATCCCCCTCATTTTTCTTGTAGGAATTGTATTCTCCTATATTATCCCTGATAAGAGTAAGAAACCTCTAAAGAGGAGGTAAGCCACAGGGAGCCATCGCTCACCCACAGCAAGCTCATCCTTTCCCACGACCTGTGCATAAAGAAAGCAAAAGAACTCGGCTTTCATTTATATCTCTAACGGATATAAAGACCATGTTCATCTTCTCATCGCATGAGTGCGGAAGACCGACGACATATCTTTTAAAAACCTATGTCGTTTCAGTTGTAGCCATCAGAAAAACACTTGCATTTTTTATTATCAGATAGTCAGATAGAAGAAAGAAGGAGGGTTTACCATGAAAACAATTACGTTATCCATTGAAAATGATGAGTTTGCTGAAATTCTGGTGAGAATGCTCGAACAAATGCAGTTTGTACAAATTCACGCAAAACAAAAAGAGGAAGCTGAAAACATAGAATTACTTTCTATGACTGAAGAACCTAAATGGGATCATAAAAGCATAGAAAATAATTATTTTTTTAACAGAGCATCAGTTGTTGGACGACTCGATTGTGAGCTTAGTGCTAATGAGTTAGTTTCTATGCTGAGTGTATAAAATGAAATATATTTTCGATACAAATATCATTCTTCACATGATGCGAAACTCAGAAATATGGAAAAGAGTAGAGCGTGAATTTAGTTTTGAAAATCAAAATAATAAGATATATATTTCGATTGTTAGTGAGGCTGAAATATTATCTCTTGCAAGACAATTAGCTTGGAGTGAAAAGAGAGTAAATACATTAATAGACATATTAGATAATATTTATACATTATATATTAATAAAGAAGTCGTAAAACATTATGTAGAAATAGATGTTTATAGTCAGGGAAAACATCCTACAAAAAAGTTACCTGCAAATCTGAGTTCTCGCAATATGGGAAAAAATGATATATGGATTGCAGCAACCGCAATAGCTGCAAAAGCAGAACTTATCACAACCGATAAAGATTTTAATCATTTAAATGGAGAATTTCTAAAGATAAATTATATACAATAATATCTTTTCTATCGCACAAAAAGTTTTCAAATACTACATTTTTCATTGCTGCCTAATCTGTGTGTGTGAATTCGTTCCCGGTCTACAATACAGTCGTTATAGAGTGAACTACCTCAGTCTATGGTTAGTTTATTCGAGTAAATTCAACCATAAAAAGATAGCTAATCTACTTCTTCTTTTCTTCTCCATTTTAGGAAATCGATTAAGATACTCGTAAAGATAGGAATTAAGACCAGAACGATAAAGGTTCCAAAAAGTAGACCGTAAGCGAGGGCAATACACATTTGTTCAAAAAATGGATCACTTCCACCAATCCCATAAGCTGTTGGTAATAAACCCAGAACGGTTGTAATCGTAGTCAGAAGAATCGGTCGCAAACGACTTACAGCTCCTTCCACTATCGTATCACGATTTAAGTTGTTAATTTCATCTTTTGAGAATATTGTATATACCATTACAATTGAATCGTTTACTACTACTCCGGATAAACCCACAATCGCAAGGCCTGCAAAGATAGAAATAGGCATATTATGTAAATATAAAGAATACATAACACCGATAATACTGAAAGGAATAGCCAGCATAATTAGAAAAGGTTTGGCAAAAGAATCGAATATTAGACTTATCACAAGGTAAATTCCGAGTATGGCTATCATAGCAGCAGAACCGAGATTACTAAATATCTTTTGTGACTCTACAGGTTGTCCGCTAAAAGAAATTCGAACTTTTCCCGAAGATGGAAATTCTTTTGCAACTTCTAATAGGACTTTGGATATATTCACTTTTCGTATATCTACACTTCCGAATATAGTAGTCGTTTGAATGCGATTAACATGTACGATTTCACCACGAGAAGGCTTTTCTTCCATCCAGACAAATTCTTGAAGTGGAATCATGTAATCTCGGTTGTTTAACAGGGGCAATTTAGATATAAAGGCTTCATCGGCTCTGGCTTTCTCATTCAATCGAAGTCGAATATCTTTCGTTTTGTTCTCATGATTCATGGAGCTGACTATCATTCCATCAAAGGCAATTCGCAGAGTGGAGAGAACATCCTCAACAGTAAGACCGGCACGAGATAGAAGGTCATGTTTGAATTTTAGATTTATTTCATCTTTCCCTATCACCTTATCATCTTTTATTTCCAGGAGACCTTCCTTTTTGGAAAGATATTCAATAATTTTTTTAACGGTCTCCTCTCTCTCTTTTTCATACTCAGAGCTAACACGGATTTCAAAATCTTTTCCCATAGGAGGGCCGATTCTCATTAGATCCATAAGGAAAGTAACCCTGCCTTCAGGATAAATTCTACGAATATCTTCCCGCATTTGTTTTATTATCTGGAAAGCCTGTCTTTTTCTCTCATTAAAGGGTGTGAGATAAATAAAAGCAGTAGCAATATTGTCAAGACTTCCCCTATCTGTAGTAGGATCCAGGCTATGTGTTCCGAAGCGTAAACTAAATCCTGCCACATCTTCTTTTGGACTGGATATAAGAACTTCTTCAAATTTTGTTAATTCTTTTTCTACCTTATCCATACTATAGCCATGCGGAAAAGTGAATTGAACTGTTATACCTTCTGAGGAGTCCTGCGGAAAAGGATCTTTTCGTATTTTTTCTTTTGCCAGATAAAGCGAAGAAATAAACAGGAGTATAAATAAAACAAGAATTACATAACGAAACTTTAATATTTTAAGTAGAACTGACTGATAAAAGTTTTCAAGAGAATGAACAAATTTTTTCTTTTCTATTTTTTTTACCTTTCCGTGGCTCAAATGTGAGGGAAGTAAAAAATAAGCATCAAATAGAGAAACACTGAGAGCCAGAATCACAATTAAGGGTAGAACCCAGACAAATTTTCCCGGGAGACCTCCGAGAGAAACGAGAGGACTGAAAGCAATCATTGTTGTTGTGGAGGAAGCTAAAACAGGTTTCCATACGTGTTCTACCGCTTTCTTGGCTGCTTCAAAGGAAGACATACCTTCTTCTTTATACGTGCTGATTTCTTCCGCGACAACAATGGCATCATCTACAAGCATACCGATAACGACAATAAAACCTCCGAGAGTGAGTGCATTCAGTGTAATTCCCATATTATACAGAATAATATAAACTCCAAATAGGGAAAAGGGGATACCGAAAGCCGTCCAGAAGGAAGTCTTCATATCAAAGGTAAAAAATAAAATAATAAATACCAGAATAAATCCGGCTATTGCATTGCCTGTGACTAATTGCAACCTTCCTCTTGTAAATCTCGATTGATCGTTAAATAAAGAATAAGATAGACCTTTTGGAATCTCAATTTTTTTTAGCATGGACTGTATGCCATCTATTGTTCTTAATACGTCCTTATCCTTTTTATTTTTTACTAATATAGAAAGCCCCGGCTTCCCATTATTACGCACCCTCAGTTTTTGTTCTTTGTTATTGAGATTCAGAGTCGCTATGTCTCTCAACTTGGTGCCGAGCCCATCCTCCGACATGCGAACATTTGTATCAAGGATTTCGTCAAGGGATTGAAATTTACTAAAAGATACAACTTTTTTCTCAGATAAAAAAGACTCAAGAACACCTCCACTCCCTTCAAGATTTCGTTTTTGAATAGCATACGCAATTCGGCGAAGGTCAACCAGTTTATTCCTCGCTTTAAGCGGATCAACTAAAACTTCAATTTCTTCGTCCGGAAAACCTACAATTTCAACAGAAGCAACACCTTCCACTTCCAAAAGTTTGGCTTTAAAATAGTCTACAAATTTTCTTAGTTCCGGGGTTTTTCCAAAGAGGGCAATTTCTAAAACGGGTAGATCAAAACTGGTAATTTTCTTCAAAGAAGGTCTTCCTTCTATACCGGAAGGCAATGTGGATATCTTACTAATTTCTCTATCCAGATCATCAAAAACTTTGTTAATGCCGACTTCATCTGCATCTTCATCAATAGATACAACTATATTTGAATACCCTTCATTCGAGTACGAGGTAATTTCATCAACTCCGCTCAAACCCTCTATGGATTCCTCAATTTCCCTTGTTACATTTAATTCTACATCCCTCGCGGAAGCACCGGGGTAGATAGTGGTGATAATTACCTTGTTTACCGTTATTGTGGGGAAAGCTTCCTTCCGCATTTTTAAAACAGATTGTAAACCTAAAAAAAAGACCGCGATAATAATGACATTTACCAGGGTAGGACGTTTTAAAAAATAATCTACCAGTGCCTGCATTGATTTCCCCCTTAGAAATTGAATACAACTTAATTCACAAGACTATAGTTTTTAGTAATTTCTGTAAAGAGATAATTTTTATAAGACCTTTATTTTTTAAAACTCCATATTTATTTTCTTTTTATAATTCCAAATCTTGCATTAACTTCGATCCAGGGAAATACATGTCTATCTTTAGGTGTATCATAGATAGCAAGTTCTAAATCTCTCTCTGTGGTTAAAAAGTCCACCTCTTTAAATAGCGGTGCCCAGTGATGAGTTGCCTGTATAAAAGAACCCATATCATTTTTCTTTAATAATCTGGAACTTTTTGTATCAGCATGTGTAAAATAAGGAACTGCATCTTCCACTTCAACCTGCGTATCATGGTTTTTATTTCCGCTTTGGATAGAGAGAAGATTACTCAACATCTCGTTGGCTTCTGGCAGAGTTGATTTGTCTACAACACCTCTTACCGAAGAACTGGGAACTGTATCATCAAATTGCCCGTAAAGGGCCAGATTTATACTGGCCTTACTTGAAACGGAACTCATTCCCCCGGTTATGTGAACAAAACGACGACTGACCATCAGGAGTGATATAGCTTCGAACATAAGCTCCTGCAAATAGGGCGAAAAATTTCGTTTGTAATCCCTGGCTAATAACTCAATCTGTTTGGTAAAACGAAAATATTTTAAATTTGCCGTATCTCCGTGAACTGAACCATTTGTTGCACCGTATAAGAAATTTCTGGATTTCAAATATTCCATTTTTTTTCTTTGATCCGGAGTTCCCCCTCTCATCAAGGCTTCAGCAGTAAGGGCATTGGCACAACCCTGACTGTAGCCCAGAAGGCCAAAAGGTGTTTTTACTTTTTCAATAGTTTTTTCAATCCACCTTGCATTCGAACGCAGAGAACGCATGATTTTTGTATCGGTTCTGTAGGTTTCTATTCCCCGTTTTTTCTTGAGTCTCTCGAAAGTTTCTTCCAACTCAGTTCCTTCCGAACCATAGGTGATAATGCCCATACAACTCACAATACTGAAATCATATTTTCCGGGAGCCGGATCTATTAGTAGACGAACTAAAGGATCATTCTTAAGAGTTTCCTTATCTTTATTCTTTTTATATAATACATCTATAATGGTTTCTAATAAGACTTGCTCGTTATGAAAGCTCGATTTACCTGATTGTACATGCAGCCAGTTTCTTACACTGTCAATATTCTTCTGGTAGTTCCGAACCACAGTTAAAATAACAAGGGCTTCATGGTTTCGATGCCAGAACTTCTTAAACCAGGCTAATTGGAACGCTCTGGGATTCAAGTCGAGAAGTTTTGTACAGGTTTTAAAAGACTTCTCATAAAGCTTTATGGCTGCGCTTTCTTTTTCCTCGCTTCTATGGTTGAATGAAAGTTTAGCGGCATAGGTGTCGGCTTCTGCTATACTATCTATGGCTTCTTTTTCTAAGTTTGCGGCCTCAGGTGAGATAGTGATAGGATACTCAGAATATTTATATATTTGAATATATTTTTTTATTAAATCGTATTCTTCTCGATTTTTAAGAATTTTCGTGGCCAGCTTTGATAACTGTTGATAATAACTTTTACTGATAGTATTTTCAATTTCTTTTTTTATTGGAATCTGTAAACCGAGTCCTCTTTCAAAGATTTCACGGAAATCCAACTTTTCCTTGAGTATATCCTGGCGAAAGTTAAAGAGTCGATAAAGAAGCTGGGTTAGAACCCTTACGCTCTCATCGCTTAATTCAATTAACGTAAACTGCAAAAATTTCTCTTCTTTTCGGCTAATAAGTTCAAATAAATATTTTAGATTTAATTGAACATTTCTTCCTTCAAAAGGAGAGGATAAAATCGCCTGCAAAAGTATGGCTGCTTCCGAAGGACCAATATAGCCTTTACGAATGAATCCTCTTCTTTTATTTTCCGGTCTGAGGTCTTGCAGGCTCAGTATTTCACTTAAATCAGATAAGAAAAAATTAATATAGATTTCCTGAGGTAAATAAGCGAGGCCTCCGAATTGTTCTCTGGCAAGGTGAATCCTTTGTTTTAGATTATATACATTTAAGAGGTGTCGTGCCAGGGTAGATGAAGAACGATAGGGGTTTTGTTTTAGTATCCATTCTAACTGGGAAATGCGTAAATAATGAGCAATGTTCTCCAATTTTTCATGAAATTCTTCAGTCCATCGATCTTCTTCCAGACTTGCATAAATTTCATTTGCAGAAAGATAGGCAGAGAAATCAGATTCTTCTGTTATACTTAGTTTACGTTTTCTTTTTTCTCGATTTAATAAAATTGGTTCGACAAGAGTCGAGAGAATATTAATTATTTTATGAATTTCATTTTTATATTCTTTGTATGTTTCAGGGCGAAGCCTTTTAAAAATACTTTTCGAAAGGGATTTTGAAAGCCCTCTACCGGCCAGAAGTTGCTGAAGCAGGGTCTTAAAATCTTTCTCTAAATCTTTTCTGCCACTAAAACGGGTAAAGACCCTGATAAGATTCTTATAAGGGATGATGTCCCCTGCTTCGGTAACATTTTCTCTTTTAAAGGCTTTTCGTAAAAGGGTAGCTATTTTCCTGAGTTCGTATATAAGTTCTCCGGTTTTTTTAGAAAAGAAAGAGCTGAGCTTGTGAAAATGTTTGCCTACTATTGGATTTTCCAGTGTATCCAGCCACCTATCAAATTTTTCTTCCGGATAGAGAATCGCACTGAATATTTGTCCATCAAACATTCCCTTACTTTCACTTACAATGTCCAGTTTTCCCCCGGTTCCGATTAAAAGGTTTACTCTTCCCTTACGGGGTTTTTTATAAAAGAGAGGTATCGATTCTTTTTCTTTTCTCAGAATTGGGATTTGCTCCTCTAAATCCCAGACCAATTCAAGATTTAAGTTTCCTAAGCCGGTAGAATCCAGTTTTCCTTCTTTCACCATGGCTGTTAAAAGTAGACTGGAAGGAAAATCAATCGTATAACGATTCAGTTGAATATTAACTTTTCGGGCTTCAAAACCAAAACTGGAATTCCTTATATTTCCTTTCATGAAATTGTGCTTATCAAAATTTAAAAGGGTTTCCAGATGATACTGCAATTTACCAAAAACCATAGCCTGAAGCGTATCGCTTTGAATGTCTAATTCCGGGATTGCAGGGTGTTTCCATTTTAGGATAGAATCAATATCTACCATTCCGTCTAATTCTAATTTTAAGAGTTTTGCTGAGCGAAATTGTATTCTTCCGTTCACAAAACCATTTTGTAAACTGGCTTCCAGAGAAGTCTTGTTCTCGTTAAACCCGGCTTTTTTCGCTCCGTATTCACCGGAAAATTCCATACAGGTCTGATAGGATTGAAAGTAGTTTGTTCCCGGATCTGAGACAAGTTTTGCCTGTCCGTGACAGAAAAGCTTTGAAAAATTTAATTCAGCTTCCATTTCACCGAGAAGGTCCGGATGCTGGGCGTTTAAATTTACACTCCATCCATCAAGATAAGATTTCTCTAATATAATGAAAGAAACTTCTGACTCGGCTTCTACTTCTCCCCAGGTCCTGCCCTGCAAAAGAGATAGAATAGCCTCTACGGGTAAACGTTCTTCTTTACCCTTATAAATCAATTTGGCTTCCATTTTACCCTGGATCTGAGAAGTTTTTCCCTGAATCTTTAAATCCTCTACATTCAGACACATTTCCTTCTGCGTATTTTTCCCGACAAAATTACCGGATAGATGATGAGAATCTGTATTAAATAATCTAAGTGTATATTGAGAGTGATCCTGAAGAACAAGACGCAGTAAAGCTCTCGGAATTAAACCTTCTAAAACAAATTCCCCGCTAAAGCTTTCTGTAAATCGGAAAAACTCCCTACAGAGGCCCTCCACATCGATAATGTCAGTTTTTAGCCTGGCGGAAGATAAGGGTTTATGACTGAATAGACCTCCCAGTTCTGCATGTAAGGCCGGGATTATCATATAAGGAAGTTTGACTTCTTTAAAATGCCGAATGGTTGTATCCAGATAGTTTACTTTTCCGCTAAAGCTTAAATCCAGATTCCAGTGTTTATTTTTTTGAATTGGTTTACCTTTTACTTTTTCCAAATATACTAATGGCATGATTGCAGAGCCTTCTTTCTCTTCGAGCCTGTTGCTTACTTCTTTTTTGCGAGAGCTTAAATTCAAATTTTTAAAATTATTACTAATGAAATGTTCAATTCCCGAAATGAAAGTAAATGTGTTTTCTATTTTCTGTGTAATATCTTTACCCAGATGGTCTACGCTTTTGAGAATTTTTTCTCCACCGATAACATGTAAGAAATTCTTAATCTCTTCCACATTATTATCATCAAAGATTTCCGGGAGGGTAGCTAAAATCGGGAGAACCTTATCCAGAATAATAGGTTTTGTAAACTCTAACTCGAAGTCGGTAATAATAGTATTGACTTCTTTTTTTTGTTCGATCTGGGCTGTGCTTATAAACAGATTGCAAACAGTTTCTTCCTTGATTTCAACCAGCAGATGGTTCCCTTCCGTAATGGGTAATTTATAATTACCGGGCTTTAGTTTGAGTGAAGCTTTCGTATGAAAAAAATGAATATCTTTACCGGAAAACTCTTCGAGTCCTCCGCCAATTTGTCTCGTTATTTTAATGGGTCCGAATTTTTGGCTTGCCTTCGGTTGCAAGGTAAATTGAAGTTTAGAATTCATTTTTAAAATACTCCCTGCATAATGATTTTATTTTACAAAAGCTATGTCCACAACATTTTTCAAAAAAAATAATGGTTTAGAAGTATCTTATGTACTATTTTTTTATCTAATGCTCTTCTTAGAATAGATAATTCTTGTTTTCTGGAAAGCTTTCTTTGAACTGGAATTATGCAATTTTTGCGTATGAAAACAGCCCTGTTAGTATGTATATTTTTGTCTTTTTTATTCTCTCTCTATTCTTTTGAAAGTAAAGCTCTCAATGGTATCCCTATTTCTTCGATTCGAATTAGCGGCTTATATAATTACAAAGAATCCTATATAAAAAATAAATTACAAAGCAAGGAAAATAAGCCTTATTCGGCCTCCATTCTAAACCGGGATCTGAAGCGACTCTACAGAACAAAACGATTTTATAATATTGCTGTTTATTCTGAAATAAAAGAAGGACAGCTAAGTCTGAACCTTATTTGCAAAGAGAAACCCTTACTCGGTAGAATTCTCTGGACAGTCCGTGGGAAAGATAATATTTCCTTTCCTTCTCATTTGAAGCAACTTGAAGGAAAAATATTTAAAGATGATATGGTGAATCTTATAAAAGAAGAAACCATACTGGCCCTGAAAAAGCAGGAATATGTAGATACAAAGATTTTTGCAAAAACCTTTTTTAAGAAGGAAAAAAATTTGTATTTCATTGAACTGAGTATTCAAGCGGGAAAGAAATATAAATTTGGTTCCGTGAAAGTAAACGGCTTACACGCAAGTTTTGAAAAGCTTCTATCGGAAGAAATGCAGGAGAGGTTTTTTCGTTTTGAGATGTTTTCATTATATCGTGCAAAGCTTGCGAAGGATTACCTGCAAGATTATTTTATCGAAAAAGGTTTTAAGGATGTAGAAATTTCTCCGCCGGAAAGCTCCTATAAGGTTGCAAAAGCCGGTTTTTTTACACCGGAACAGATAAGTCTGAATTTTCGTGTAAAAACAGGAAAACGATACTTTTTGAATGGATTAAGTTTAAGCTACCCGGAAACCAGGAAAAAAAGTATACATCCTGAATATAATAAAAAAAGAATATACCTCCCTGATTTGAGAGAAACTTATCTTATACAAAAAACTTTTGGGAAACCTTCAATAAATTTAAGGCCCTATAGACAAATTAAAGATAGAATATATTTCAATAATCTAAGAAATCAAATGATCCGGGAAGCAAGACTTCTCAGTAAAATAGAAGAAAATGAGTATATCTTTTCTCTCGAACCTAAAACTATTGAACTTTTTCAAACCTGCAAACATCCGTCTATTCCGAAAGGTTTTTTGAGCTGTACCGAACTGAGAAAAGAGCTAAACCTTAAAAACTTACAGAAGCTTTTACAGCATAGAAAACGATATTATAAGCAAATACTTATACATAAGAGCTACAAACTATCGAATAATGAAATGCAAAAATTAGGTGCATATCATTTTGTCGGCTTTAAAAAGCAGGAGAAGCAAAAACTTTTAAAAGATTTAGACGCTGTAAAAGATTCTCACTCCTTTTTTCGTTTCTTTCGTAAAATGCAGAAACTATCAAGTTCTGATACAAAGTTTCCGAAAGTCGAGATAAAGTTTCTGCCTTCAGACAGCAGGGGAAGGGCGAATATTGTCTTTATACGAAAGGAAATGAACGATAATTTAGAAAAGAGTAATTTATAAACCCTTATGTCTCTTAAACCTCTCTAAAATTGTAAAAAAAAACTCTCCCTGACTCGATACTTGTACTAAGAAATTTTTAAAGAGAGTATGGTATGCGTAGTATAATAAACGGTACAATCCTGTTGCTTGCTGCATCATCATTGTTAGCAAGACCTACGACCCTACAAAAATCAGAGAAACACGAGCTAAGGTACATAGAGAGCCGGAGAACAGAAGGCTTCGGAGACCGTGAAATCGATAGATTGCACACCTCTATTGCTTCCATCCTGGCAAAAACTAAAGTGTTTTTAGATAAAGGGTTTTATGAGAAGTCAAAACTTTATATGGACAGTGAGCCTGTAGAAGGGCATATGGTTTACCTTGCGGATACAGAAAATATGATGTATTACGATAAGTCTATCTTCTTCAAAGATGGTGAGGGCAAGCCCTATGTAGTGATTGATCTCGGACAGGGACTTTCCTGGAACGATTATCCAACTTCTTTTACTTATGAAAGTAAGGCTTTTGTGTATCCTTCCGATGACTTTAAATCTCTCGCGAAAGTTATCATGCAGTTCAAGAGAACCAATGCAGATAAGGTCCCGCATATCAGGGAGATGAGAAGGCTTGTTAATGAAACAGCGGTTTCTGCAAGCCCGGTTCAGTTTGAGGGAGAAGAAGATAAAAATCTCCCCAAAGTTCAGGAAGAGAATGTTGTGGACACAAAAGCAAAAAAAGATAATAATGCAGATATTCGACTGGAATACTATACCAGTAACGATGGGGTAAATTTCTGGCCGGATAAACCAGACATTCAGCAAAAACCGGGGATGGTTGCAAAGCTACACGATCTGGAAGATGTTCTTTCCTATGATAACCAAAAAAATATGTTCGATAACTACAAGACCTCCCTCCAAAAAATAGAAAAAACCTTAAAGAAAAGGTTATATATTATGGAGCTGAACAAGCGTGGTACAAATCGTAAAATGTTGATTAATTATTAATCCCTGAGGGAATAATGATTCAATAAAAATCAATTTGCTATTTTCAAAGGCCTCTGGAGAATAGAATCCATGAAGGCCTTTTTTGTTTTTTTATGCACGGGTTTCCTTTTATTTCATTGTTCCAGTTCAGAAGAATCTTATTCTTCTAATTCCTATAATACCTACTACAATAAACTCTATAATTATTCTTACTACACTACTTCCAAAAATCCGATTTCGGATTTCCCTGTACTAGTAGGTGATAAGGCTTTTTTAGAGTTAAAGCTGATGTCAGAAAGAGATCAAATTCCTTATACTTCAAGCATTGCTACTGAAGAATTGATAAATAGCATTCCCTATCATTACGATTTTGAAGAGGAGGGAGGACCTTTGCAGGTTTATACCGAAACCTCTGCCTCTCCTTTTGATAAGAAAAAAGTGGTAAGTCTCATCGCCCTGAAAACAAAGAGTAAGAACGTGGTGGAAGTTAAAATTCCTCCTCGAAATCTTGTAATTGTAGCCGACACCTCCGGTTCTATGTCGGGAGATCTCCGCATCGGACTATTAAAGAAAACCTTAAAAGACCTGAGTCATACCTTAAATGAAAAAGATGTTTTTAGCCTGATAAGTTTTGAATCGGAAGCTAAAATTCTTATCAAGGAATTAAATGGCAAAGAAAGTATGGTATTACAAAAATCTATAGCTGCTTTAGAAGCCAATGGTGGAACCAATGCCTGGCCTGCTATACAATTAGCCTACAAAATAGCCAGATCACTACATGAGCCGAATCAATACACCAAAATTATTTTTGCTACCGACGGAGACTTCGGGGGTGTGAATGAAAAAGAGTTTTATACATTAATAGCTAAAGAGAAAAAAGCAGGAATCGAGTTTTCCGTTTTAGGCTATGGTGTAGAGAGTAATAACAAGGTTATGGATACGCTTATCGAAAAGGGTCTCGCCACTTGTAATTATATACAAACCGAAACTATAGCAAGAAGTTCTCTATTCAAAGAAGTTTTAAGTCCGTATTCGTTGAGCCTGAAAGATCTGAAAGTAAGCCTTGAGTTTAATCCGAAACTTGTAAAGCTACACAGACTTATTGGTTTTGAAAAAAATTATGTTTATAAAAAACCTGTTCCGAATGAGCTTCCGGGAGATTATACTGTAAGTACATTTTATGAAATGCTTATAGATGAAACCTCTACAGAAAAAGAACTATTCAAAATAAAGCTGAACTATATGGAGAACAATGGGAACTTAGGGAGTATTCAAAAGAATGTATATAAGGATACGAATTCTGCATTTGATAAATCAGCGGATTTTCGTTTTGCTCTTGGGGTAGCCGGTTTCGGAATGTTCTTAAACCGTTATCCGATTACAGATGCAGTTGATTATAACCTTGTAATACATCTCATGCAGGATGCTCTTGATTATGACCCGCAGTCCTATCGTTCAGAATTATTTAAGATTGTTCTAAAATATAGAAATATGCAATAAGGTTCATTGATTATAGGTATAGAATGAAAATTTTACTTATTTTAATTTGTTTTTTGAGTAGTTTTAGTTTGTATGCTGATTCGTATCACTATTATAATAGTCTCTTCGGCGACAGGGCCGCCGGAATGGGAGGAGCCTATTCGGCAATAGCGGACAGTCCTTCCGGAATTTACTATAATCCGGCCGGAACAAGTCTTGCTCCTGATAATTACCTGACTGTTTCATCGAATATGTATACAGAGGTAAGCAAGCGTTATCAAAATGTATTTGGTAGGGGAGAAGATTATGTGCGGAAATCAAAAAGTTTTAATCCAAATTTTATCGGAACCATAAAGAAAATATCTAAATTTTCTATCGGAATTGCCATTATCAACCCTGTAAATGAAAAATTTGACCAGGCAGACCAGTTTAACCTGCCTCCCTATTTTCCTGACTTCACCCGCTCTTTTGTTGATTATACAGAAGAGAATCAGAACCTTCAGGCCGGATTGAGTCTTGCCTATCCGCTTTCCAGGAAATTACAGATAGGAATGACGGCTTTTTATTTTGATGACAGTTCCAAAATTGTTCTCGAACAAATTGTTGAAAAGAAAGATCGTTCTTTTATAAAGGCGACTTATAGAGAAAGAAGAAATACAACTGGCCTTATTCCTGTATTAGGAGTTCTTTATGATTTTACAGAAAAGTTGTCCCTGGGCGCAACCATTCGAAAACCCAAAGTTCTTAAGAATAGCCAAATTATTAGCGGAGACCGAATTAGCGATAAAACAAAAACCGTTGAAAACCTGATTTATAATTATAATACAACCGTACTTTCGAGTACAACACAAAACGAAAAGGTCTATATGAGCGGGGGGCTTCCGGTGAGTATTCCGGAAATTTTTGAATACAGAGTGGGTCTTGCTTATTTTTTATCCAGTTCTTTTATTATGAGTGCTGATTTGATCCAGTATGATTCTTTTCGAAAAAATAGAAATCGTAGTGAATGGGAACCCTTCAGTGGAGAATTAACAATGCGAGATAGAAGAGACCCGGAGCTGGATAGAGAAAAGGTTTTAAATTATGCCTTCGGTTTTGAGTATTTTTTATTACCCACAGTTTCTTTGCGAATTGGAACTTATAGTAATAATGCCAATACGAGTTCCTATAACTGGAAGCGTGCTGTGGGTGAGTTTATCCTTGCGAATCAACAGAAAAACTATATTGATCTCGGCAATAACACGGTTTATTATCCGGAAATACTTCAGAGAAAAACTCGTTATGAAAATGTCGATCTTCGAGGTTATACGATAGGTATTAGTTTCGAATCCAATATTTCAGCTTTATCATTAACCTATGTATATGAATACGGAAAGGGAGCCTCTCAGATCAGTGCTTCTCAACTTCCGCAGTCCCTGATTTATGCGAATAAATCGATTTATATTATTGCCAGCAGTCATAAGTAAAGAAGAAACACCGGAGCCTTTTGCAAGCCGACCTGGGAATTTTCATTTTTCTTCTTTCCCTGAAACTAAGGCAGTCTAAACTGTGACAGAATAGGAAGGAACTTGGATCAACTACCGACCATACAACAATTAAAAGATAAACTTAACGGTTTTGCTTCCCGTTATCTCTATGAAACCTGCCTCGGAATTTCAGGTGGAGGTTGTAAGGCCATTTATGCTTTAGGAGTTGGTTTTCGCATTCGTTCATGGGGAGTGCGTATTAAAGAAATTTCCGGTGTAAGTGCCGGGTCTGCCATGGCCTTTTCGATTCTTTCTGAAACAGAAGAAGAAGTCATTGAATACATGATGGCTCTCACCAGGCGAAACGAAAGTAATATTAACGTTTCCAACCTGTTAAAAGGAGAGAGGCTTTTTCCTCACGAAAATATCTACCGCAGGGCCGTTCGTTACGGTTTAAATCTCGACAAGATTCGCCAATCCGAAACGAAAATTCATATTTTAAGTGTTAAAGCAGTTCCCTATAAAGGAAAATTTCCTCTTTTTAATAAGGCCAAGCTTATTTCCGAAACAGCCCAGGCCTATTTGAAGGACGATGCCGATAGAGAAAAAGGTATTGCCGGTACTCGTGTCGAAAGTATTATGAAGAAGTGGAACATGAAAGAGGTAATTTTCACCAATAAAGACCTGGAAAATCCGGCTGTAATCGAACAGATTATTATGAACTCTTCCACCATACCTCCTGTAGTCTCCTTTAAGGGGGATGATAGGATCTACTACCTTGATGGAGGGCTTACCAATAATCTTTTATTAGAATGCTTTCCGCGAAATTCCAAAATCATCGGTGTTCACTACGACGATACAACCATTTTTGGTAAGGATCCGGATATCTTAAAGCAATGCTACCTGATACGTCCCTCCGGCAATATTCCTGTCAAAAAATTTGATTATACCGACCCTGTAGGCATCAAAGAAGCCTTTGAAATGGGAAAAGAAGATGCTGAAAGGCAAAAAGATAAAATTTTAGATTACTGTAAAAGACGTTTTTCTATCGAAGAAATAAAAAATAGTATAACATGATAGAACTAGAATTTCCAGCAAAAGACAACACCATTATTCACATAAAGGTTCTCGGCAAAGAAGAGCTTTCTTCTTTTGAAAACCAGAATGTTTCTCCGGAAGAGATTTCTCATTTCTATAGGAAAACGATTCAGAAACATACCGGCATCACCCGTGAAAAAATTTTTCTTTTGAACCAGGAACATGGAGATAATTATTATTCCACCCGGGCTCTTAAAGAAGAAGGAATAGACCGGGGAGATGGGATGTTTAGCCTGAATACAGGAGAAGCCCTGGCGATTAAAACAGCCGATTGTATGCCCATTTTTCTCTTTTCTCCCTCTACCGGCCTGATTGCAGCCCTACATTCCGGTTGGAGGGGAACTATGGCGGGGATCAGCGAAAAATTTCTATTCGGTGAATTTCCTGATACCTTTCCCCCCGATTTAAAAATGTATATCGGTCCCTGTATCCGAAAAGATAGTTACGAAATTAAGGAAGATGTAGCCCGCTATTTCATGGGTTATCTCGGTAAGGCTATGGAGGAGAAAAGAGGTTCGTATTACCTCGGTCTGGATGAAGTTTTAAAAATTCGAGTAAGGAAGGTTCATGCCGAGCTGGAAATCCTCGATTCTGAAATTGATACCATGAGCAATTATGAATATTACAGCCACAGGAGAAATGAGAAAGGCAGGAATTTGAATGTTATTTATAGAGAAGCACCCTAGGTTTATTGCCGCCCTTCGATACGGTCGCCGATTGGTGAGTAGGTGAAGCTGTATCGAACCATGGCGACCTACTCAGGGATCGGCTTTTAAACCCACCGGTATGCAACAAATCAACGGAAGGTAGGGTTTACCTTGTCGATGGCTTCCTTCACCCTTTCCAGAATTTTCTCTCTTTTGATGGGTTTTATCATGTAATCTACAGCCCCATTTTCTATCAGGTTTTTAGAAACAGCCGGGGTGTTTTCATCCGTCACAAAGAAGATTTTCGGGAGTATGGCAGAAGCTTCTTTTAGATCCCAGAAGGTAGCATAACCATCCATAACGGGCATATTGAGTTCCATAATAATCAGATCTACCTGTTTGTTGGCACTGTAGGCCTCCATCACTTCTTTTCCATTGGCGGCCATAGACAGCACTTTGTAGCCTTCTGATTCCAGAATTTGCTGTAGCTGTTTGGCCTGAAATTTGGAAGCTTCCCCGATAATAATCGAGTAGGGTCTTCCATTTGGTGATATTCCCTGAGGATTTGACATAGTTAGTATCCTTTAGAGCAGTTTTTCGATTTCACTGGCAATTTCTTCAGTACCTACAAGCTTAGAGCCTTCTTCTGCAATATCACGGGTTCTGAAGCCTTTTTGGATAACAGTACGAACTGCATTTTCTATCTTATTACATTCTTCGTCCAGAGAGAAAGAATATTTAAGCATTAGTGCTGCACTTAAAATTTGTGCGATTGGATTGGCAATTCCCTGGCCTGCGATATCAGGTGCAGAACCTCCAGAGGGTTCATAAAGTCCGAAACCGGAGGAGGAAAGGGAAGCGGATGGCAGCATTCCAATAGAACCGGTGATGATGGAAGCTTCATCAGATAAGATATCTCCGAACATGTTTCCGCAGAGTACTACATCAAACTGGTTCGGTTTCAGAACGAGTTGCATGGCCGCATTATCCACATACATGTGATTCAGTTCTACTTCCGGAAATTCTGCTTTATGCAGGGCTGTAACCACTTCTCTCCAGAATACGGAGGTACTGAGAACATTGGCTTTATCGATGCTGGTAACTTTATTTTTTCTTTTTTTTGCGGCTTGAAAGGCAAGCCTTGCAATTCTCTCAATTTCGCGCCGGGAATACTTCATAGTGTCGTAGCCAAATTCTTCCTCTCCGCTACCTTCTCGACCTTTTGGTTGACCGAAATAGATTCCGCTGGTTAATTCCCGCATAATCAGTACATCGATTCCCTTTCCAATAATGGAAGGTTTAATAGGTGAAGCATTGGTAAGTTCCGGGTATATAATGGCCGGACGCATATTAGCAAAAAGGTCAAAGTGTTTTCGCAGAGGAAGTAAGGCTCCTCGTTCCGGTTGAATTTGCGGAGGGAGGTTTTCCCATTTGGGTCCTCCCACCGAACCGAAAAGAATGGCATCGGAATTTTCGCAGAGTTTCAGGGTACTTTCCGGCAGCGGTTTTCCGGTCAGGTCAATAGCAGCTCCTCCAACGGGTGCTTCTTCAAAATGGAATTCTTCCTTGGAACTTTTTAAAACGGTTTGAAGGATTTTTAAAGTTACCTTCATCACCTCCGGACCGATACCATCACCGGGCAGTACTGCTACTCTTTTCATAAATCTCCTGGTTCTTCTATTTATTTTGAAAACGAGATATGCTATCCTCAAGGATTCCCAGAGCTTCATTGACTCTTTCGAGGGAAACATTCAAAGGAGGCATTATTCTGATCACTGTATTTGCTGTTGAGTTCAAAAGCAAACCATTTTTCATACAATCTTCTACTACCGGGCCGGAAGGAATGCTTAAATCCAGACCGATATGCAAACCTACTCCCCGAACTTCCCGAATGATTGAATACTTGGATTTCATGATATTCAAATGGGTAAACATATAATCTGAAATGGCCGCGGTATGCTTGAGAACATCCCGACTCAGAATCACTTTCAAAGTCTCGTAGGCTACAGCCGCTGCCAGGGGGTTTCCGCCAAAAGTCGAACCATGAGCACCCGGACCCAGGATACCGGCATAAGAATCTGCAATCAAAACAGCTCCAATCGGAAAACCAGAACCCAGTCCTTTGGCAAGAGTCATAATATCGGGAGTAAAACCATAGTGTTCGTAAGCAAAAAGTTTGCCTGTCCGGCCCATACCGGTTTGAATTTCATCGAAAACAAGTAAGGCTCCGGCTTCCTTGCAGAGATTTCTCACAACTTCAGCAAATTCCCTTTCTATGGGAATGATTCCGCCTTCTCCGATAATCGGTTCCATGAAAAAAGCGGCTACCCGACCCTTATATTTTTGAAATTTCTGATGCAAATCGGTTTCATCATTGGGCTGAACATAGTCAACACCGGAGGCCAGCTCTCCAAATCCCTTATGAATTTTTTCCTGACCTGTGATAGACATAGACCCAAAACTTCTACCATGAAACCCGTTTTTCAAGCTCAGTACCACGGGTCTTTCTATGCCTTTTTCTACACCGTATTTTCTGGCGAGTTTAAAGGCGGCTTCATTGGCTTCAGTCCCGGAATTGCAAAAGAAAACCTTCGAGGGAAAAGAATTCACCACCAGAGCCTCAGCCAGAAGGGCTGTCGACCTGGAATAAAACAGGTTGGATGTATGAAAAAGTTTATCGGCCTGTGTACGCAGAGCATCAATGATATCTGCTTCACCGTGGCCGAGATTTGTAACCGAAATCCCGCAGAAAAAATCTATGTACTGCCGGTTTTCCGTGTCAAAAAGAAGCTCTCCTACGCCATATTCGAAAGCGAGATCGTAACGCTTGTAGTTTCCAAGGATATACTGTTCTGTTTTGTCTTTTATCTCATCCAGTTCTGATTTCATTCCGGTCATTTCTTGCATTTAGTTTAATCCTGTAAGCTTAATAAACTCTGTTTCGGCTGCTTTAAGTTCCTTTAATAAACTCTCTTTTAAAGTAGTGATTTCTTCTTTAGAAGAGGGTTTTTGTAATGATTCATAGGAGCCATAAACCTTCACTTTGGGCTCAGTTCCGGAAGGACGAATGGTGATTCGGCCATTCCCTTCCATTTTGAGTTGAATTACGTTGGAAGAAGGCATACCGCTGAAAATGGATTTCTTTGCATCGCCCTTGACTACCTTGTTCTTGTAATCGATGAAAGCACTTACTTTCCGGGTTCCGAGTTGTTTTCCTATTAGATCTGTATTACGCAGGATTTCCATGCTATCCACGATCTTCTTCTGTCCTTCTGATCCTTTCATCGTAATGGATTTCAGGGATTCCATAAAGAGTCCGTATTTCATGTAGACTTCATCGAGATAAGTTAGGATGTCTTTCTTTTCACTCAGGATTTCTAAAATTAGAAGTGCTGAACTTAAAGAGTCCTTGTCACGAACAAACTCAACCGGCAGATAACCATAGGATTCTTCTCCACCGAAAAGAAACTTATCTTCTTTTTTCTCATCGAGGGCTGCCATTTGCTCGGCTATAAATTTGAAGCCGGTCAGAACATTCTTGCAGGCAACACCGTTTTTCTTTGCGATATTTTCCTGCAAGTCAGTAGTGACGATGGTCTTAAAAATATGATACTTGGTTTTAGTTTTTGACTCTTTCACTTTTTCTGCCAGGTAAGCACACATGATACTTCCGACCTGGTTTCCATTCAGAAGCTCATATTCTCCATCAGGTCTTTTGATACCTACACCGAGTCTGTCTGCATCCGGGTCGGTTGCGATGAATATATCTGCTTTCTTTGCTTTCGAGGTTTTAATAGTTAATTCAAGAGCTTCTTTTTCTTCCGGGTTCGGATATTTTACAGTAGGAAATTCTCCATCCGGCTTTTGCTGTTCTTTAACGAAATAAAACTTGGAGTAACCCGCAGCCGTGAGAAGGCCTTTCATGTATTCTCCTCCGGTTCCGTGTAAGGGAGAGTATACAACTTTAACAGATGACCTGTCATTCTCGCTTAATTTTTTGTTATAGATACCGGATTTAAATACAAGGGTCTTGTATTTTTCAAATACTTCCGGTTCTACATCTGAAACCATTTTTTTATAAATTGGATCAGACTTCTTCAGAAGCTTCACTTCTGACCAATCCTGAATTTTATTTACCGAATCAATAATTTTCTTATCATCGGGTGCTACCAACTGCCCTCCATCGGAAAGATAGGCTTTAAACCCATTGTATTCGGGAGGATTATGAGAAGCTGTAATCATTACTCCACCGGTAGCTTTATAATGACGAACGGCAAAAGAAAGAATAGGTGTAGGTGCAAGTTTGGAAAAAAGTTTTACTTTAATGCCCAGAGAAGCAGCAATCCCGGCAGTCACAGAAGCAAACTCGGTAGACTTTCTTCTGGAGTCATAAGAAATCACAAGTACAGGTTTTTTGGACATATTCAAAAGGTAGCGACAAAAACCGAGAGCCACTCTACCTACTGTGTATTCGTTCATGCGACCCATACCATACCCGATAACACCCCGTATGCCACCGGTTCCGAATTCGAGAGGAAGGGTATAGCCTTCGATATCAAGGCTTGACTTTCCGGCACGTAGGTCTTCTAAGATTGCAGAGGCTTCTTTGCGAATATTGGAGGGAAAAGGTTCTACCGTCCAGGGTAGGATGAATTTTTCTTTTTCGGTAATCTCATTGTTTGCCATATTATTACTGTCCTGTAAAAACTATACTAAAACATTAGTTTCCTAAAGCCTTGCAAAAGGGGATAATTATGTCAAGTTAAACTTATATCCTTTCAGATACGAAAATGATGATTTTCTCCTTGCTCCCGGTGATGGGCATTGTAGTTTATTTAACTTGACAGAGCCCTATGAAAAGAATAATCCAAGAATTACGATGAAAAAATATATTAGCTTATCCTTAAACGCCTTTTTTCTCTCTTCTGTTCTTGTTGGTTGCAAAAGTCTGAATAACTTGCTCTATTTACCTAAAACCACACCGGAAGAATGGTGTAAGATGCGACCCTGTGTAGACCTGGGTTCTTTTATCCTGAATGAACCTCTGGGAACCCTTCTTGTATTCCTTCTTGCCTTTTTATGGATAGGTTCCGGGGTTTATTTTCTAAAAGATAGCAGGGGGCAAAAATCAAGGTTCTGGTTTGGTATTTCACTTATTTTAGGTGGTATCGGAGCTGCTCAGGCCGGGATAAGTTACCAGGCTTTTAGTTATGAGCTAAAATGTGCCGGTTTAGAATATTGTAAATTAACCAATGAGTTTGAAATTGGCTATAGTTTAACCCAGGCGGCGAGTGCCAGTGCCATGCTTTCCGCGGTAGCTTTGGCCTGTAGTAAGGGTTGGTTTCGTGTCGGACTCATCTGGTATTGTATACTAAATACAATTATTTACCTTGTTCTTACGATTATCGGGGTAGCCACATTAAACAAGGTTTTACTTTCTTTTGAAGTCCTGATGTTATTTGCTTTACCGGGAGTTTTGTTTGTTCTTCTCATTTCGGGAAGCAAGTATTTTAAAACAAAATCTAAATTAGATGGTTCTCTTTTCTTTGCAGCCGTATATTTTATATTGGTACAGGTAGCCTACTTTGCTTATTATGCAGCCGGTATTACCCAGACTCTATGGAAAAATGGGAGTGGATTTTATTTATCTGAAAATGATGTTTTGCACGTCGGGATGATCTTCTGGCTTATCTATATTATTAAAACTGTAGGAAAAGAACTACGAGATTATGCCTGAAGATACCATGCAGGCGAGAAAGCGCTTTCTCGCCTGCATGAAAATATTTTATGTAAATAAACAGCGGGTTTAAAACCCACTGCGTAAATCTTTTAAAGTTGCATAATATTTCAGGGTTTGTGGAACCTGCTTTGTTACCCAGCGGTTCTGTAAATCTATCATACCACATTTGTGTTTTGCTGTTTGAACGGAAGTGATAGGCGAATCCACATACTTTTTATCTTCGAGACTGGAATTGAAAATTAAGTATTCTGAATTTCCCTGCACAATTACCGTATCTGTTACGGCAGAACTTACCGTCCCTTTTACTCGATATACCTGAGAAGGTTCTAAGATAAAACGTTTGGCATCCACTGCCTGTATACTGGAGGGATACTCGCTGAGTTGACGTAAATCTGAAGGATAAGTGTAACGTGCCTGCAAAGAAGTACTGGCTACGGCTGTACTATTTCCATCATATATATTAGCTGTAGAAGGAAAAGAAAGAGTCTGGGCTAAAAAGAGGGCGTACATCCGCTTGTAGATACTCAGGTTATCCGTGCCCAGAAGACTTGAGTCGTAATTCTCTGTAGTTTTATAGAGTTCAAAGAAGTTTTTGGTGGTATTGGCCCTGTAGCCGAGACTGTTTCCTTTTAAGCTCTCTAAGAAAAACTTGTTTCTACCCGAATCGCTTGTGGAAGAATTATAGTAGAGATACTTCATAAAGGCATAGGCAAAGGAATAATTTAAAATTGAAGAAGACCACTTTAATAAAGGCTTTCCGTTAAAACCTCCGCTGCAACCCCCTGTCGGGTCCCCCATAAAGCATTCCATCCGTGAGTACTGCGGCCCGTAACCGGAAATATCACTGGCTACTTCGCTGGTTCCTTCGTTTATCCAGATTGTATCAAATGTAAGACTCTGAAAATAATAATACTCAGACTGGGTTCTGGGAAGAGGAATGTAAGAAGTAAGCCCTGGCTTTTTAAATTCATAGGGTAAACGTAATAGATGTTGCAATTCATGGGATAGAGTAGAGTAAAAGGAGTCAGGTCGTCCTTCCTGTAAACTTAGCTTTTTGGAATAAAGTAAGTAGAAGCCATCTATATATAAGATTTCTCTCATGTTTGAACGAAGATCTACACCGCTTCCATAGTCTTCGATATAGTTTACCGGGTCAACATAGCCGGCTACATAAGTCCCGGTGTATTCTCCGAGATTGTTGTCCACTATGAAAAGAGTGAGCTTACCATCTTTATTGATGTCTGTAATTTCACCAAAAGTCGAACTTAAAGCAGGGTAAATTTTGGTGGAATAAATATTTAGAACTTCGGTATAATTCACAGGACTTAAGCCATAGCTGGCTTGTTTTTCTTCTAAGCCTGATTGTATATAGATTTCCAGTTTGTCATTGGAAGCTTTTTTGATAGCTGCTACACAATGGTAGAGATTCGTTTGAAAGTCTATGGCCCAGAACCCATTACAGCGATTCGCTGCATCGGCATTGATTAGGGCTGCAAGGAGAAGGGTTTCGGTGTCTTTGTTGTCTTTTTTCTTTTTAACAACATTACAGGAAAAGAGAAAAAGAAGGGAGATTAGGAAAAGAAAAAGTTTTGATTTCATATAGATGTCCGGAATACAGTTTTTTTAATAATTCAGGGAAATGGTATTTTTTGTAAAGTAGATAAGCGATCCGCCTGCTGCTCTATTTCAGGTACTCAGTCCTGAGAAGCCGGAAATCAGCAATTCTCGGTGAAAAACAAAGAGCATTCAAATGGTCGTTTAGCTGTATAAAACATCACCTTCAGGAATATATCAAAAATAATTTCGTAAAGGAATTACAAAATTATTGTACATATAAACGGTTTTTCCATCGTATCCAAAAGCTTATTTAGGGGAAGAGCATGGATACCGGAATAAAAGAAAGAAAACATCTAAACTTTGAATCGTTATTATCTTACATGAAAGAAACTTTTAGCAAAGTAAATGATAGCAGACAAGTTGGAAAAGTAAAATACAGCATGGAGGAAATTCTAACTTCGGCATTCGGCTGTTTTTACTTTCAGGAGCCTTCTTTCCTACAATATCAGCTAAAAATGCAGGAAGGAACTTCTCAAAGAAACTTTAGTTTCGATTGTTGCCGTCTGGCACGACAAACGTAACCAGAAGTCTTTGAAAAAAAGAAAATAAATAATCTACCCACGAAAGCGACCCACCGGTGGGTCGTCTGGTGCGGTGCCTTTTTTCCCAGCCGGATGTTTTAGCGTCCGGCTGAACGGGGGATAGGTAAAAAGCTGATGGCTGCTTAGCTGAACGCTGGTAGCTACATCCAAACCTCTAATTACCATTCCCTTTTTTCTTTTCTTTAGGATTATAATATATTCTTTGTGTAGGGTAGGCAAAGTCAATATCCGGATGCGGAGAAAATTCGGTTAGGATTTCTTCCCATATATGTTCTTCGGAGTTTCGTTTCTTTCGTGGTTCTGTGAGATAGCGAAGACTTAGAAGCACGCCGCTATCTTTTACATTTGTATAAACCTTCGGACTTAAGTTTGAATAATAAATCATGTATTTTTTACTGGCTTCCCGGATCTTTTCGGCGGCATGTTTGTTTACTCCCTCCGCGTGTTTTTCTGCAATCTTTTGTAAAATAGATTTGGCCTTCTTCCAATCACTCTCAAACGTAAGTAATACATCGATTTCGTTCCATATATAAGCAAAACCGCTGGTATAGTTTGCAGTGGATTCGGTAAAAACGATTGCGTTGGGAATGTGGATGACTCTACCGGTACTTTGTTCAGCACCAATGCGGTTTCCGATTTCTAAAAGAGAAAATTGAAACAGGCGAACATCAATCACGTCTCCTTTCATTTTCGCAATTTCAATTCTATCCCCCACGACAAAGGGTCTCCTCCAGAGGATAAATATCCAGCCGGCAATCGATTTGACGAGATCCTGTAAGGCAAAAGCGAGACCCGCAGAAAATAATCCAAGAACAGTAGCAATAGAATCAAATCCCTTGAACCATACTCGACCTACCAATAAAAGAACAATGGTATAAAACAAGTAGGTGGTAATATTCTTCCAGCGATAGCGAACTTGTACATCTTCTACTTTTCGCCATATAATTCTCGTAATTACAAACCTGAGAAACCCGAAAAAAACCAGTATCAGGAAACTGGCTATCAATCTATGCTGATTATCCGGGCTTACACCGGTTAAGAATTCTAACCATTGCTTTATATGATTCATCAATTTATGGAATTTCAAAAATAAATCCGGTTTTTGTAAAGTATTTTAAATACTTTACTGAATAAAATGCTTGCAGACTTTTAATTAAATCGTAACCCTGAAAGAAACGAGAAGGGAAAACTTTGCAAATAAAGAAACAATATTCCAATAAGACCTACAGAACGATAGAGTTTGGTGATTATCAATACAGCGGAACGGATAATAAAGACCGAAGTGTCGATTATATCTTTCGTCTACTTCCCTCGGATGAATTCCGAGGAAAAAAAGTTCTGGATCTGGGTTGTGCTGCCGGAGCGGTGCTATTTCGTTCTTTAGATTTCGGTATCCAAAAAGGACTGGGGGTTGATTTTGAACCCAGGCGAATTGAAATTGGTAATCAAATCATCAGAGATCATAATATTCCATCTTTAAAGCTCATAAATCAGGATCTGGAATCATTTTTACAGGAAAAAGAAGAATTATTTGATATAGTTTTTCTCTTAAATATTCTCCATCATTTTTCCAAACCTCTCGAAATTTTAAAACAAGCTATTAAATGGGCACAGGACTGGCTTATCATCGAATATCCGGATTCTCTACGTTATAAGCCGGTTCGTTATGAAATTAACCCGGAAAAAGAGACTTCTATTTCTATGGAAGAAATAATTTCCGAGTTAGAGAAATCAAGATTCAGGTTAATCAAACAGGAAATCAGCGAGTGCGAAAATTTTGCAGGTGGTAGTAGAAGTTTATACTTGTTTCAAAAGTTTTCGTCTTAGTATCCTATGAGAAAAGATTCGGTGCCCTATGTTATGCCAAATTTTAAATTTAAGCTTTGATGTTTTTTATTAGCTTTGGCCTGGGGGTATTCACGAACGTTTTCAGATTTTTTAATAAAACGTTTCCAAAAAAGCAAGTCCGATATATTAGGTTGTAATTGTGCTAAATTTATTTGATATGCAACTTACACGGTATTCCTTATCTATGATTTTCGATTTTATCTTCGAAATCTCCTGCTTTACTGCCCTTTTCTTAATACCTAATAAAAGAATTTACACGCCTTATCTGTCCTACTACTTTTTATCCGGGGGTATAGCTGCACTGGGCTATTTTCTCAGTCACAGTCTGCTCCATGAAGTAAGTTCTCTGGGCCGCCTGTTTGTTTTATCTGCAATGCCTATTAACTTCCATTTGTTCTTTTTATTTTTACATGTATTTAATCGAAGAAAATTTTCCTATTCGGTTATTATTTATACGACTTTACAAATTATATTTATTATAATAGTATCTGTGTACATAATTAGTCGATACATTTCGAGTGAGGCTTTTTTAGATAAGGAAATGGATTACTATGAATTCCTTCCTATCGGCTTCATTAAGCAATATTTAAATTACACATTGTTTATGGTTTCCACAGCTTTTCTTTACAGTGTCTATGTGTTTTTTTCTACTCGAAAAGTAAGCATTTTACTATTGGGTCTTTCCTTTTTTGTTTCCAATCTTCTTCCGGCTCTTACCTTTCATTTTTCCAATCGCTCTTTATATATGCTCAGTCTTTCAATCTTTCATATCAGTGGTTCCTTTCTCTTGATGATGTTATATGTAAATAATATAAAGGAAAAAACCACTTTTACTCTAAAAGTAGCCGGAACTTCCGCCCTTATTTTTCTTGTAATCTTTAATCTGCTTTCTTTTTTATTAATGGAACAGAGAGAAAATATGTTTTTCTATCCTCACCTATCTTCTCTTACAGAGAAAGCCCGATTATCTCTGTGGGAATATAAGCGGTTTAGAAGCGAAATGCATGGAACTGCTTCTTTGCTTTTGATTTTTGGAGTAGGTGGATTTTTCACTTTTATCTTTGCCATTCCCTTCTTTCTATACAGGACCCTGGTAAGACCCTTAGATTCCCTTATAGGCGGCATAAAGGAAGTGAACAGGGGAAATTATAATACCAAGCTTCCCGTTTTTGTGAATGATGAAATTGGACATCTAACGATATTTTTTAATAAAATGGTTCACTCTATCAACCTGTCCAAAAAGAAACAGGAATTTCTGAATACTAAATTGGAAGAACAAAAACAGGAATATATCTCTTTGTTTAATAACTTACCGGTAGGAGTATACCGACATATAGGCGGAAATCGCGGAAAAATTGTGAAAGCCAATCCGGCGATAATCCAAATTTTTGGATATTCCTATGAATCTGAGGTTTACAGACTTTTTCCGAAAGATATATTTTTAAATATAAAGGAAAGGGTAAGTTTTATCAAACTTTTAAAAGAGAAGAAACAATGTTACAGGCAGGAAGTGATATTAAGGAAAAAAGATAATACTCCTTTTTATGTAGCTATGACTGCCACTTTAAGTTTCGATGAGAAGATACAGAATTTTGTCTTCGATGGAATTCTTGAAGATATTACAGCCTTTAAGGAAGCAAAGGATGACTTAGAGAGAGCTACTCAGGAAATTATGGAAACCAATGCTGCCTACCAAAAATTTGTTCCGGAGCAGTTTCTTAGATATTTAGATAAATCTAAAATTACAGATATTCAATTAGGGGATCATAAGGAAACACAGATGAGTATTCTCTTTTCTGATATCCGTTCTTTTACAAGTCTTTCAGAAAAAATGAGCCCGAAAGAGAATTTTAACTTCATCAATTCTTATCTGAAGAGGATAGGACCCCTGGTTAGAAAATATAATGGTTTTATTGATAAGTATATAGGAGATGCCATTATGGCTTTGTATCCGGATACACCGGATACAGCACTCAATTCAGCTATTGAAATGTTCGAAGAATTGCACTACTATAATTTGCATAGAGAAGAGCAGGCTTACGAAAGAATATCTATCGGAATCGGTATTCACACGGGAAATATGACCTTAGGAATTATAGGAGAAGCAAATCGTTTGGAAGGAACTGTTATTTCTGACGCTGTGAATTTGGCTTCCAGGTTGGAAAGTTTGACTAAGAAGTATAACGCCTCTATTATTATTAGTGAAAATACCCTCGAACTCTTACAAAAGAAAGAAAAATTCTTATACAGAAAAATCGATAGAGTTCAGGTGAAAGGAAAGGAAAAAGCAGTAGGAGTTGTTGAAATTTTGAACGGGAATTCCAGAAGGATTATAGATTTAAAATTAGCTACGAAATCTTTTTTTGAAAAAGGTATAGAACTTTATCTTTCGTGTAGATGGGATGAGGCCCGTTCTTCTTTTCAAAGAGTTTTAGAAAAAGACCCAAAAGATAAAGCTGCTGAAATTTATATCGAGAGGATAGAAAAGTATAGAAAACTCGAAATTCCGGGTGAATGGACGGGGGTAGAGATTTTTGAAAATAAGTAAAATGCTTTAGTGTATCAACAGATGTTTATATAGTTCTTGTGCAAATAAATGCTCAAAAAAAAATGGATCTATGAAACGGACCATGTTTGAAAAAATATGGGAGGAGCATTTAGTTCATGAGAGCGATGGTTCTTCCATAATTTATATTGACCGACACCTCATTCATGAGGTCACAAGCCCTCAGGCGTTTGAAGGTCTGCGTTTGAGTAAGCGTAGCGTGCGCAGACCGGGTGCTACTTTTGCAACCATGGATCATAACGTATCTACCCGCACACGGGATCTGGATGCAGCCGATCCGATTTCTGCTCTACAGATGAAAACTCTTATGCAGAATTGTAAAGAAAACGGGATTACTTTATTCGATCTAAACCATCCCGACCAGGGAATTATTCATGTGATTGCACCTGAAATGGGTTTGACCCACCCCGGCATGACCATTGTTTGTGGAGATTCTCACACTTCAACTCATGGAGCTTTCGGAGCCCTGGCTTTTGGCATCGGTACAAGCGAAGTAGAACATGTCCTGGCTACACAGACCTTAATTCAGCAAAAACCTAAGACAATGGAAATACGGGTTGAGGGAACTCCTTCTCCCTATGTTACTGCTAAGGACATTGTTCTTGCTATTATCGGGAGAATTGGAACCGATGGTGCTACCGGTTACGTGATTGAATATACCGGAGAGGCTATTCGTAAACTATCCATGGAAGGCAGAATGACGGTTTGTAATATGTCGATTGAAGCCGGAGCTAGAGCCGGGTTTATTGCTCCTGATGAAAAAACTTTTGCATATATTCAAGGAAAAGACTATGCTCCCAAAGGAGCAGACTGGGATAAAGCAGTAAGCAAATGGAAAACCTACAGCAGTGATGCAGGGGCCTCCTATGATAAAACCATAATTATTAAAGCGGAAGACATAGCACCTATGGTAACCTGGGGAACTTCTCCCGGCCAGGTAGTTCCTGTTAATGCAAATGTTCCGAAGCCCTCTGAGTTCTCCGATCAGGTTGCAAAAGGAAGTGCAGAAAAAGCCCTGGCTTATATGAACCTTGAAGCCGGTATGAAAATTACAGACATAAAAATTGACCATGTTTTTATTGGTTCTTGTACGAATTCCCGTATTGAGGATTTGCGAGCTGCCGCTAAAATGGTAGAAGGTAAGAAAGTGTCTTCTTCTGTTCAAGCGATAGTTGTTCCGGGTTCCGGTCGTGTTAAAAGACAGGCAGAAGAGGAAAGTCTGGACAGGATTTTTACGGCTGCCGGTTTTGAATGGAGAAATGCAGGTTGTTCTATGTGTCTTGCCATGAATGATGATTTCTTACAGCCGGGTGAGCGTTGTGCTTCTACCAGCAACCGAAACTTTGAAGGAAGACAGGGAAAAGGTGGTAGAACTCACCTTGTTAGCCCTGAAATGGCTGCCGCAGCGGCAATCGAAGGAAGATTTGTAGATATAAGGGGGTGGAAATAATGAAAGCGTTTACTTTACATGAAGGAATTATGGTAGGGCTTGATAGGGCCAATATCGATACCGATGCCATCATCCCCAAACAGTTTTTGAAAAAGATTGAAAGAACCGGCTTTGGTGTTCATCTATTTCACGACTGGCGTTATCTTGACGATGCCGGTACAAAACCAAATCCCGAATTTGAACTGAATCAAGATAAATTTAAAAATGCTTCTATACTGGCTGCTCGTGATAACTTCGGTTGTGGTTCTTCGAGGGAACATGCTCCCTGGGCATTAGAAGATTATGGCTTTCGGGTGATAATCGCTCCTTCTTTCGCAGATATATTTTATAATAACTGCTTTAAGAATGGAATTTTACCTGTAGTGCTTTCTTCTTCCGAGGTAGATGAAATCTTTCAGTTTATTAAGGAAAATAATAAAGCTTCTGCAAAAGTAGATCTTTCTCTCCAAACTATTGTTCTTTCTAATGGAAAGGAATATAAGTTCGAGATAGACCCTTTTCGTAAGGATTGTTTGTATAAGGGACTGGATGACATTGGTTTAACTCTGGTACACGAAGATAAAATACAATCCTTCGAAATCGGGCAGAAGGGAAAAATGCCATGGCTATATTCCTGAAGAGCTTCTTTTACATTTTTCTTATCCTGGGCTTTATGAGCCCGGTTTTATCGGAAACGAATAAACTCATTGTCGAGAATCTTCGTAATGGTAAAGGTAAAGAAGCGAAGAAATTTCGCTGGTTAAAGGTTCATTATACCGGCTGGTTAAAAGATGGAAAAAAATTTGATAGTTCGTATGATAGAAAATCTCCTTTCCGTTTTCAGCTTGGGGTAGGACAGGTAATACGTGGTTGGGATCGAGGACTTCGTGGAATGAAGGTAGGTGGAAAAAGAAAACTTACAATACCTTCGCACCTGGCTTACGGACAGGAAGGAACTCCTTCTATTCCTCCAAACTCTACCTTAGTATTTGAAATAGAATTATTAGATGTTTCAAATATAAAATAATTAATGATGAAGGTATTTGTTCAAATAACCAGGTAGGCATTCCCTTGACTACCGGTTTAAACCGGTAGTCAGTAGGCAAACAAAGCCTCATCTTTTTTTATTTAAGGTATATTTCTTTTTGCTGAACTCTTTTGCAAAAATTAGGAGTTCTTCCCATTTTCTAACAATGTGTATATCCCAACCCATTTCGTGAGCTTGAACCAATAATTTATCTTTTTTCCAATCATTCCAGAGGTTTAAAACAAAGGTTCCACCGGCTCTTGCGTTTTGTAAAGCCATTTCGGCTATATTTTTTCCCGAATTTCCCTTCTCGTCTACATTAAACATGGTTGTAATTCCATCATCGGAAATTTGGAGAATGTGCACGTTTTTATTTTTTTTGGTCCTAAGAGCATAGGTATCGCGCATTATGTGAATAGGAAAAGCGGTAGCCCCGCCGATGTAACCGCAGACAATTTCCAGTATTTTTTTTTCATCACGGATAAAACCATCGGTAGTTTTAAATTGTTTCGTTCCGCTCCATAAAGTAGCCTGAACCGAAGCACCGGTTCTTAAGGCAGACAGGGCGATTATCGTTCCGGCCAGAGCCAGGTAGGATACTTTGTAAGAAGGATTTGGCATAGAGCCGGAACAGTCTATATAAATATCCAGATCTACAGGCTCAATTTGAGGAGTATCTCCTTCTGCGGTTCCATAGGTCTGCTCGACGGTAGTATAACCGGGGATTACTACAGGACTTCGAATAACTGTTTCTACCCAGTTGATATTTTCTAAAGGCGAGCCGATATCCCAGGTATCGAGTCCCTCCGGTAAAGGTTCAGTAACACGTTCATTTTTTTGCACAGGGAATGGAACCAGGTAGGATAAAGCTCTTTCTTTATAATATTTAATGGTTATGTCAGAGTTAGGTAATTTTATACCGAGGCTTTTAAGAATTTCACCATATTCGAAAGGTTGTCTATATTGTCCCTTTGTTTCACCTTTAGAGTCTACAGGCTCCAGTTTCTTTTGAATCTCGGTCTTTTCGCCGCTGACTTGATCGCTTCCCTCTAAAGCAGGATGAATGCAGCCTTCTAATTCATCTTCATCGATTTCTGTTAAACCATCGGGCAAGACCTCTCCGGCTGCACAGTCTCGAGTATCGTTCCAGGAAGCGAGAGATTTAAGGGAAATTGCATATTCGTTTTCCATTAAATAGGGTAAGCAAAGGGCTGCAAACCTTCCACTACCTAATAGCCAGTCACGGCCGTAATTTCGAATTAATCTGTTAGCTAGCTGGGCATCTCCTTCCATGCTATCCTGTATCTTATCAACAGCTAAACTACGTCGGGGTAAGGAAAACAGTATTTCATAGATTCTCATATAAAACAGCCAGAGTTTGTCGAATTTCTCAGGATTAATAATTTTATATACAGAGGCTATATCAAGGTTAAAGTCTCTTTGTAATTTATAATTTATGAGTAAATCAGAATATAGGTTAGAAATAAAAGGTGCCATATTTTCTTTATAAGGTAAACCGAGACGCATTCGGGCAAGCATCTTTGCCTGGTCATTCAAATCTCCCGGACAATAAACGTGATGCCCGATTTCATGAGCCAGAATTTCTTTTGCAAAATTATTCAGTCCGAGCTTATGTATTTTATGCAGGCTAATAATTACTCTGTGTTCGCTTAGTCGGATCATGGCGAAACTATCAGAAAGGTTTTCTTCTTTATCCTGTTTTTCATTCATACACCATATAGGATCTGATATTTTTGTATAACGACTCCAGAGTTCTAATGCTCCCGGCCAGGTTCTTTCCCAATATTCTTTTAATTCAGGAGGAAGAGGCGATATTTCTTCTTCGTCTTTAGTCTCCTTTTTCATATAGCACCAGCAATAAAAACGTAGTAAGAATAACGATTGCAGGCGAGCAGAGTATGAGGATTACTCGCAATTGAATGCACATTTTTTAGCTCTAAAAATCTCTTCTGTACAGAACCCATACTCAGAGTTCCTTCCGGGCTTAAGAAGTGCCCGGGTTCTTCTGTTTCCTGCCAGGGTTCGCTTAAAAGTTCTTCCATTTTTACCCGGAATACAGCCGTTCCATATATATCGGCATAGAGTCTGAAATCCTCTTCTCCGCTCGAAATGATAAATTCCGAGTTTAGCGATTGAACCGTGGGAATACCACGAAACTTCCCTCCATAGCCAATAAAACCACCGGCTTTTTTTAAAACTATATCTCGCTTTTTTAAATTACCTTTGAGTGCCAGCTCGAAACGTAGCCAGGGGTCTTTATACATTTCATAAAAAACTTCTTTTAATATATTATAGGATTCTGTAATCTTCACAGAAAAAATGTCTTCCAATAAGGAAGTTTCTGTTTCCAGGCAAAGTTCCAATGCGGAGTTACGATACTGAGGAAGCCCGACAATCCAGGCTGAAATTTTGCCGGCCTGTAAAATTTCATCTTTCGTGGTATGTTTTTTGGCAATACCCTGAAGTGTCTGTAGCCAATTACCTGCATCCATTTGGTTTAATATACATAAATTATACACAGCATTTCCCAGGGAGGATAGAAGGTCTATAACAGAAACAGAATAGAGTTCTTTTGCCTGTAGAAGCTGTTGCCAGGAGTGAGAAAAATATGGGTATTTGGATTGAGGACCAATAAGTTCCTTTGCTAAAAATTTTAAAGAAGATGAATATAGAAAATTAGCAATTTCTGTAATATTTTCTTTTGTTTCAGTTTCAAGCTCATTAATGATCGGATTGAGTCTGAATAAAACTTCTTTAAACTCCTCCGAACGAAGGGATGGGTAGTATTGTTTCATACTTAAAAACTCGCGGTTTAACCTTTCTCTTTCGGTTTCGAGAAACGATTTATAAAAACCGTCTACAGGATAGAACTTTGTGTCTGTAACCATTGTAAATAATTTGTATACCTCTGGTGAAGGTACTTGAGCTTGATAATATCATCAAACATGTGGCCGTATAGTTTCCTACCTTTACTCATTTTAGATAAAATTCTTTCTATAGCCAGCAGGCGTTTCTTTACTTCTTTTTCACTCACTCCTTCTAAGCCTCTGGAAAATTCTTCTTCTAAGTCAATAAGTGGATCATCTTTATCCATACTAAGCCTGTCATACTCCTGACAGGAAATATCAAAAAGCTTTCGTATCCAGCTTATCTTATCTACCCGGTAAATAACATTAGTGCCCTGTTCAAAAAAAGGAGAATTGGGATTTTGGATCAATTTGTCGTGTAAGACAAAGGGGATGATATTTCGTATATCGTCAAAACTAACCTCTACATTTCCTCTGAAATAAGCCATGGCTTTTACAAACACAAGACTCGTCATAAGGGATCTTACCGAAAGCCCATTTAGAGTCTGACTCCCCAGGTCTTTTAATTTATCTTTTCCCGTTTCTGTCATGGAGAGAAGATTGTAATCTATGCCGGAGAGCTTGATGGTATCCTTTGTTTTATACTCCAGTTGTTCTCCGGCGTATTCGTGGAGTTCAAAATGGCTGGCAAAGAATTCGATTCGTCTAAGAAGAGGAGTGGGAATTTCGATTTCTAAAATTCTTCGATTAATCTCATTGATTTCTTCCTCAGTAAAAATAATTTCAGAAGGAACATTTTCTTCGGGTTTCCAGTCTTCATTGATGCGTCTTAAGAGATCATTTAAAAACCGGGTATTAAAATGCAGAGCTTTTACCACTATATCGATCCTGTCACGCAGGGCTTCGATTACCTGATAAGTTCCTCCTCCCGCATCGTCATTGGCGGTTAAAAACCAGGCTGCTTCCGGGCAGTCATATATTTGATCTAAAATTTCTGCATAATTATCTGCTAATACAGTAAGGAGAGCGGATTGAGTTCGGGTTGGAATGCGGTTATATTCATCAATGATTTTTACTCGCATACCCAGCCACTTTCTCCAGGCAATTTTAATATCATCCATACTTTCTGCTTTCATTAAATCAGAAGGTAAGGGGTTTCCTAATAAATCAGAAACTGTCATCTGGGGCTGACCGTGTTGAATCGAACGCTTGAGTTCTTTCATGCTATAGCCTGCTAAAATTCCCATAAGAATTGCACTGGCTGTTTTTCCTCGACCGGGTCCTCCTACTAACAAACAACGTCTTCTGGCAACAAGGTTTAATAAAGGCATCAGGATGAAGCTTGAGTAACTCTGGGAAGAAGGGAGTTGTACTGAATTTTTGTTATCACCAAATGTATAAGATTGATTGGCTCCATGACTGTATTCTATATCGTAAAACGGGCTGATGATGGCATAGTTTGTTATCCAGAAATAAGCTTTTCTTAATTTTTCATCGAGGCTTATTTTCCCTGCGGAGTTTCGGGAATCGTCGCTCAGGGGACCTTTATAAAGTTCGGCGACATCAAACTTTTCCGAGGAGGCTTTCTTTCGGGGAATAGTGGGGGATTCCGATACTTTACCAATACTCATACCTTAAAGAATTATCCATTGAAAAAAAAAGTCAAGCGACTTATAATTTTAGAGTATAGAGTTCAGTGCTTTTTGTTTTACCTTTCAGTTCTATTGTATCGATATAAACAGTTTCTAATTTATTTTCAATTTCAGTTTTTACCATTTGAGAAAAAAGAATACTCTGTTGATAGGTTTTGCAAGAACTTTCAATTCGGCTGGCGATGTTTACGGTATCTCCTAAAACGGTATATTCCAGTCTATTTTTAGTCCCCATATTACCTACAAGTGCTTCCCCTGAGTGTATACCAATACCATGATGAATAGGGAATAAACCTTTCTTCTCTCTTTCAATATTAATTTCTTTAAGAGCCTTACACATTTCTCTTGCACTTAGGGCTGCTCTAAGGGTATCATTTTCTCCCGGTTCCGGTGTTCCAAAAGTGGCCATGATCGCATCTCCTATAAATTTGTCGAGAGTTCCACCATGTTTAAAGATTATCTCCACCATCTTTTCGTGGTATTCTGAAAGAAAAGAAAGAACTTCTTTTGGGTGCAGGCTTTCACTGATACTTGTAAAATTTCTAATATCACTAAATAGGACAGTAACTTTCTGTATTTTCCCTCCCGGTTGTAAAAATTCGGCGGATTCTTCTGTAATTTTTTTTGCCACCGAAGGAGAAAAATACCTACCTAACTGTTCGTTTGCAATTTCCATTCGGGCAGCCTGCCGAATCATTTTTCTTGCTATATAAGTAATAATAATTATAGCAAAACCTGTAGTGGATAAGGTAAGAAGCCTGGTAAAAAAATCGGCCACATTAACAGAGCTACCTAAAAGTGTTTCTACCCAATCGCTTGTATAAAAAATATTCTCCTGAGAAATAACATACAGATAAGAACCTGAGATAGTAAGTATCATACTGAAGAATACAATCAAAGGATAGGCAGGAAATAAAGTTAAAGAGTTAATCGTAATTAAAAGAAAGCTAATGTCTGAAATTCTGGTTTTTAAGAGGTAAGAGGCTATGATTTCTGTTCCTCCTGCCGAGTTATACCAGATAATTTGCAATAAGGGAATGGCCAGGGCATCCATAGAAGCACCAACATAGCCAATTTGTCGACAAAAAGCCTTCCTGTAGAGTGATTGAATGGAATATAAGGTATAAATAAGTATGCAGAAGATTACAGAAAATGTAAAGATAAATTCATTAGATTCTTTTTCTGCTAAAATGTAGGTAATCGGAAGCATTAAGAGACAGACGAACACCCGCATTCCATTTGCTATTTTTAAACCCCAAATTTCTCTTTTGAAAAGGAGTTCTTCTATAGATTTATTTTCCTGCATGAATCTCTTTTTTTAATTGCTCCAGCTTATCTTTCATCATATTTTGAATTTCTTTTGTTAGGGTTTTTGAATCTTTTCCCTTGAAGGATTCATACGGAATTTCCGGAAGAACTTTTATCTGAATCGAATGTTTTCCGCGTAAAACAAAACCTTTTTTTGGTAGAGCTTTCGAGGTTCCGTTTATCACAATCGGAAGGATAGGAAGCCCGGTTCTGAGGGCAATTTCAAAGGCCCCTTCTTTAAAAGTCTTAATATTTCCATCAACAGAGCGGGTTCCTTCCGGGAAAATAAAAACAGAACTTCCGAGTTTTAGGGCATCCACACAATCCTTGATCATACGTGCATTGCTTTTCATACTTCCCCGTTTAAGTTGTATATATCGGTTTAAATACATGTTCCAACCAATAAAGGGAATTCGAAAATTTTCAATTTTGGATACCCATTTATAGTGACTGAACAGGCGAAATAAAACCAGTACGTCTACGAAAGACTGATGATTGGAAATGTAGACATAGGTTTTCTTGGGATCTATATTTTCTTTGCCATTTATCTTTACTCTCCAGAGAGGGTTGCACCAGGTATATAAGGATGCCCAGAAAGAAGTAAAAAAATGAAGAATTTTTAGATTCTTATCCGGCAAAAACGTGATGAGCCAGATTAATACAGCAAAAGGAAATAAGAAAATCGAGGTAAGCCCTATAAACCCCCAAAAAAAGAGAGATAGAATGAACATCATTTATTTTTTAATCCTTTCATAGACTTTGGCATGAATAAATATATTTAGAAGATCAGAATCTATATGGTTGTCTTTTACTTCCATGTGCAGAATATCTAATGCCCTTTCTAAGGGAACTGCTTTTTTATAGGGCCTGTCTTTATCGGTTAAGGCATCAAAAATATCAGCTATAGTCATCATCTTGGACTGTACCGGGATTTCATAATCCACAAGTCCCCTCGGATAACCGGTGCCGTTTAACTTTTCATGATGGGCATGAGCTATACTCGGAACCATTTTTAATTCACCTGTCCAGGGGATTTTACTTAAGAACTGGTAGGTATGTTCCACATGAGATTCAATTTCTCTCCTTTCTTCAAAGTCGAGAGAACCTTTTTTAATGGAGAGAAAATTAAATTCTTCATCGGTTAATAGTTTTAAATTTTTTCTCTCAGGGAGATCATAGCTTAGTTTTGCAATTTGTTCCAAGATTGCAGAATTCGATTGTTCTAATATAGTGGGTTCGTTGGAAGTATGAATAACATGAAGAAATTTTTCGAGTTTTTCTTTTTCTAAAAAATACTCTAAATCTATTGATTTAGAATAGTCAGCATAAGTCGATTCTCCATGTTTATTCAGATAATCCAATTTCTTTTTTGTGAATCGCAACTCAAGCTCTTTAATGAGGTAGCGAAAGCGCCATTTAATAATCTCCAATTCGGATTCTTCTAATTTTTTAGCTTTTACTAATACTTTTTCTCGAACTCCGACTTTCCCGAAATCATGGAGAAGAGAGGCATAACGAATCTCTTTCATTTGCTCCCGGCTAAATTTTAAATCCTTAAATCTTCCTTCATTTAAGCTATCCACAATCTCTGCCAAACCCACAGTGAGTTCAGCAACACGGAAGGAATGACCGCTGGTGGTAGGGTCCCTTGCTTCAATTGCGCTTACCGAGGCAGTAACGAATCCTTCAAATAAAGATTCTATATCATTAAGTAGATTATTATTTTCAATAGCTACCGTTGCCTGTCCGGCTACACTCATCACCAGGCCCTCTGAATATTTATCAAAGGGTAAAGTTTCGGTTTTCATTTGTTCAAGTGTAAGTTTTTGATGGAAATTTTTCTTGCGGTTTATGAGTTGAATAACACCAACAACTTCATTCCGATAATTCTTCATCGGAACGGTAAGCATACTTTTCGTATAGTACCCTTTTAGTTTATCGTATTCCTTGTTAAAACGAAAGTGCGCATCCGGGGGTAGATGATAAGCGTCTTCAATGTTAAGTTGTTCTCCGGTAGAAGCCACATAGCCAGCTATACTTTCTTTATTAATAGACATGATAAATTCAGTACTATTTAAATCCATAGCTGAAACTTTGAAACGTAAATTGCGAGGATTGCCCATTTCATCTTTTTCTACGAGATAGAGAGAACCTCCATCTGCATGGGAAATTTCCCTGGCGCTGTATAAAATGTCTTTTAGGAGTTTATTAAAATCCCTTTCACTGGCAAGGCTGATTCCGATTTTTGTGAGTTTGGAAATATGATTGGAACTAATATTTACTTTGTATCTGAGCTTAAAGCTTTCTATACGCAGTTCTAAATTAGTGGCTGCATTGATAAAAGTTCTTGCAAGGAAAATGTCGGGAACTGTAGATTCTACATTACTAAAAAATAGATCATTCTCCAGGCCGGTTCCTTCAAGGATATCTTTATCCATTGGAGCATTGATAATGAAAAGGATGAGCAGGGTCAGGTGCTTTTTTAATATGTCTCGAATCCATTTATGCTCTTTTTGAACCGTTTCTTCTTTTATGTAGAAAATTATTTTAATAAACTCCTCTGTGTTCGTATCACTCAGAGTTTCAAAATTCTCAAATGGCATAAACTCTACATTCAGCTTTTTCAAATAAGGAGTCAGTCGTTCCTTTAAGCCATCGTCATCAGTTAAAATAAATTGCTTGGAGTCCAATTGTGTCCTGCGGGTATAACTATTATCTTCTCCAGTATAATCTCTCGGAAATAAATTTCAAGTCAAAAAAAAGGGGAAAAATGGGACAAAAAAATTAAATTTCCTCCGGAAGTTCTTTGAGTAAATCTTTAAAAAACTCTATACCCTGATTCTTATACATATTTTCTGTTAGAAACCTTTTGTACTGTTTTGAACCGGAAACACCCTTATAGAGGTTTAAGCAATGTCGAAGAATGGCAGATGGTTTTTGACCTTTCCCTACCTCTTCTTGAAGGTAAAAGGAAAGCTCTTCTAAAATTTGTTTTCTCTTTTTAGGTTTATATTCCTCTCCAAAAAAAGTAGAATCAGCCTTCTCGAATAGGAATGGATTTTCATAGGCTTCTCTTCCTATCATAACAGAATCTACAAATTTTAGCTGTTTTTTTGCTGTAGTAAAATCTCTGATTCCACCATTTATATCTATCTGTAAATCCGGAAACTCCTTTTTTATTTTATAAACATCTTCATAGCGAAGCGGAGGAATTGTCCGATTTTCAAGAGGAGAAAGGCCTTTTAAAATAGCAACTCTTGCGTGTATTATAAAATGCTTACATCCATAAGAAGAGACAAGGGATACAAAATTCTGCAAGTCTTGGTAGGTTTCATAGCCATCAATACCGATGCGGTGTTTTATGCTTACGGGAATCTTTACGACATTTTGCATGCTTAGTAGGCATTCTCCTACCAGATGCGGATTGGCCATAAGGCAGGCTCCAAAATTACCATTTTGAACCCTATCGCTCGGACAGCCCACATTTAAATTGATCCCGGAATAGCCCCATTCTTCTGCAAGCCTGGCGGCAAACATAAGCTCAGAAGGATTATCTCCTCCTAATTGTAAGACAAGAGGTTTTTCGAATTTATTGAATTGAAGGAAGTTTTTTCTGTTACCGTGCAAAAGAGCAGGTGTTGTTACCATTTCTGTATAGAGAAGGGTTTTTCTTGTAATTAACCTCATCAGGTAACGGTAGTATCTATCTGTCCAATCCATCATAGGTGCTATACTGAGAGGTTGAGTTAAGACAGGAATGGATTGCATATTCGATTTGGCTCTTGGAATGAATAAGATAAGCTTTGCGAGTTTGAAGAAAAAAGTCAAGCTTATATTGATTCTTTAAGTTCCGAATGATTTTTTCTTTACCCGGCTGAAGATATTTTATTAGATGGTTTTAAAAGTTCTATCAGGTATTTTAGAAAACAATGAAATGGTTATGGTTTTATAAAACTCCTCCAATCCTGGTTCCGCTATCCATTCTTAAAAACTATCGGGGGTTTTATATACCTTCTTACTCTGAATATCCTGACCTTATCGTTCCGAGCGGGAAGTATGATATCTGTGATAGCTTTGATTTTGATTTTCCTGAAACTGATTTCGATAGAGCCTGTAGTTTTCAGGATAAGAAAGATTTGCATCTTCTGGATATAGAAGGCGGTCAGGCCCTGGTTTTGTCCAGCCCGTATAGACTCGGAATCCATAAAGAGTCTAATTGCATAATTTCTGAAGAAGGTAATTTTGCTTCCAATAAGAGAAATGACGAACTGGAAAGGCTTCTTTCCGGGCTTTCTTTATTAACTCTTTGTCCTGATGATTCCATGGAATGGAAGATACCGGGTCCTCTTCAATTGATGAGTTCTACCGAGCATGGTGAGAATCCTTACATTAAGGATAGTGACTTTGACATATTTAAATTAGAAGCTGGCCTTTATAGAATTGACTCTTATACTATAAACCGGGAGGACTTTAATCTAAATGTTTATCACTTTCATAAATAGGCTTTTCGGAATAAAGTTCTTGTCGGAAAACAATGAAAGAAAATATTGATAAAACTGTTTATCGCAAGTCTTCACCCTGCATAAAAAGGAGCATTTAAATATATGAATTTTTGGCCCTGGAAAAAAAAAGCACAGGTTCCCGGCCCGGAACAGGAAACGAAAAGGGGCTTTATTCCGTTATTTTGTGTGGGTATGAGTAATATGAGAAATCAAACACATATTGGTTATAAAACCAGGCAGGACGATAAAATGCAATTTTTCTGCGGAGAACCTATTTCTCGAAAACAAATTATGGTTTATACCCAGAACGAAGCAGCGAGAGAATACCTTATAAAAAGTGAACCCTCTGCAAAATACTGTCCATCGTGCCTCGATTCTTTAAAGAAATATAGCCTCTAAGTAAAGTTTTGCTTACAGGCTATTATAAAGCAGGTTCTTAACTTCTTTTTTTGGAACTTGTAAGATCGTAGTCCAGTCCCTCTATTTGTTTCATCTGACCATCCAGTCGAAATTCTATAGACTTAACTTCTGGAAAATTATCAAAGAGGGTTTTTTCTATAGAAAGAAATGTGGACTTTAAGAAGTTATAACGAATTTTCTTTGTTTCTTTTTTTCGTTCTTCTTTCTCTTCTTCAAAATTAGAATCATAAATGCTATCTGCTTTAATACGTCCCACCCGGAATCGCAACCTTGCAAGTTCCTTGTGGATAGTCTTTTCTCTTAGATCCAGAATTAAACGAGAGGAATCCTGTAAATACCAGATCGAGATAATCGCTGTTTCTAAACCGGGAAGTTTTTTTAGATTCTGATTGAGCTGGAGCAAATCAGAGCTATTGTCCATTTCATAGTAAGGGGATTTTCCAATTTCAGAAATCAGGATAAGGATATTGTCCTGTAGCCTTCCTTTTTCAAAATAAACTTTTCTCGAAGATTTAAAAACATTCCCCTGACCATCTGATAGATAGAGAGTTTTATCAGAGCGTTTTTCTGGTACGGGAAAATGGAAATGGGAAAAAGGTAGAAGCAAACTTAAGGGGTTTTTCCCCACGAGGTAGAAGCCCATATAAAACATAAGGGCAAAGAACCAGGAGAAATAAAAAAAGAGAAAGCGTGTATCTTTCTTTGAATAATTTCCGGCGGATATAGATAGAATCCGTTTGCTAACTGTAGTGAATAATCGAAATATTTTTTTCATTTTTAACTCTGCACATCTTTGCTTCGGGCAAACAATCGAATGCCTTCCGCAATCCCTTCCGCGATTTTCATCTGGATTTTCCTATCAAATAACAACTTATTTTCGAGGGGATGAGAAATAAAGCCCATTTCCACGAGTACCGCGGGCATAAGACTTTCTCGTAAAACGTGAAAATTTTCCCGTTTCACTCCCCGGCTGATAATTCTCGGATGAAGCTCGTTTCTAAGTTTGTAGTGAATGGTTTCGGCGAGCCTCAGGCTTCGTCTCTGGATAAGGCTTGACATCATCCCGCTTTGAATCTGTCTTATCTCCATTTTTCTGCCCGGAGGAATGAGGTTTTTCTGGATGATAGAATATTCTCGATAGCTTTCCAATCGCCTTGTCTGGTCGAGATAATAAATTTCCATACCATTGGCTTTATCATTAAAAGCCGCATTACAATGCAGGCTGACAAAAATAGAATTGGTGCTGGTATTGAGTTTTTCGTTTCCAATATGGGTTCGCTCCTTCAGGGGAATGAAGGTATCGTCTTTTCGAGTCAGGATTACTTTCAGTTCAGGAAAGCGTTTTCGAAGGAGCTTTTCTAAGAAGTAAACTACTTTCAGGGTAACATCTTTTTCATAGGTTTTGTCACCGGCGATGGCCCCAGGGTCGGAACCACCGTGTCCTGCATCGAGAATAATATATTTCAACTCGATTTTTTCAGGATGTATGGCTTCTTTTTCGGAAACACTGATTATATTGAGAGACTCTTTATCAGCTTCATATACAACATCCATATCGAGAATATCCAGGAAAATGGTATCTAAAAGAAATACCGGCAGAAATATGTCTCGTTTTCGGTAGCGGATGGGCTCGGGAAGTTTTTTTGTCAGACTTTTATGCTGATAAAAATAGGAATCTATCCGAAATCGCAGGGATTTTCTGGTAGTTTTGGAATAGAGTTTTCCTAAGAGAGTAGGGTTGTGAAGACGAATTTTCAGGCTTTGAAAAATATGGGTTAATTCACTAAACCTGATATACTTCCCCCCGTATTGCAGAGGAATTTTCTCTTCTGCAAAAATAGGGGAAAGTAAACCTAAAAATAATAGGCTGGTTAACGCCCGAAGAAAGAACGTATTTTTTTCCAAATTGAATCGGGTTTCTGGTTTTCTTTGTTCGGTTCATCGTTGATATCAAAAAGATTTCTTTTTGATTTCTCGTATTCGCCCCTATTTTTTTTGGAATAATCGGGGTTATTATTTTTTTGTTGCTTTCTCTTATCTTTAAAATTTTTCTTTTTGGGTTTTGGGAAATCTTTTACCGGTTTATTTATGGGAAGTAAATCCCCGGCTTTTTCTAAAAACATCTCGGCCTGTTCTACATTTTCTTTGTAAGTCGGCTTATCCTGATTAAACTTCTGGAATTTCTTAAGTTTGGATTTTCTATGAAAATGTTTGGGTCCTTCTCCCTGCTGGTTCTGTTTTTTACGGGATTTGTAATTACCGTTATTCTTTTTCCAGTTTCCATTACTATCATTGGAAGAGCGAACATCTCTTCCCCTATCGTTAAATCTTTCGTAATTATCCACTTCGTTAACAGGGAATTTCAGATAGTCTTCCCTTATTTCTCCTATAGGAATTTTGTACTGTAAAAACTTTTCTATTCTTTCCAGTTCCTGGTAGTCAAACTCAGAACAGAAATTTAGCGCTTTACCGCTTCTTCCTGCCCTTGCTGTTCTACCTACCCTGTGTACATAGCTTTCTGTATCACTCGGAAGATCAAAATTATACACTGTATCTATACTTTCTATATCGAGTCCCCTGGAGGCTACATCGGTAGCCACCATGTACCTGTATTTACCCAGCTTAAAATCTTTTAAAAGCTTAATTCGTTTCTTCTGATCCAGCATAGATGAGATTCCTGTAGCCGGGATTCCAAAACGTCTCAGTGTATTTACAATATCTGTTACCATCATTTTCAGGTTGGTAAAGATAATTCCCTGACCGAAATCCTTATCTTTGGCTTCTTCAAGGATCGTATTTACCAGATAAGGAAATTTTTCTTCTCTACCCAGGTGGTATACCCTCTGTTCGATATTATCTGTTGTGATTTTCTCGGATTCGACTTTAATTTCGAGAGGATCTTTGAGGTGGTCTGAGGCCAGGCGAATTACATAATACGACATAGTCGCAGAAAAGAGAAGGGTTTGTTTTTTTTCCGGGCAATGTCTCATTACGTAGCGAATGTCCCGTATAAAACCCATATCAAACATTCTGTCGGCTTCATCCAATACAAAATACTGGATGTTTTTTAAATTCAGTTTGCCGGAACGAATGTGGTCAATTAATCTTCCAGGGGTAGCAATAACAAGAGCAGCATTTTCTTGAAGGGTTTTTTCCTGCTCTTTATAACCTACTCCTCCGATGATGGTAGCTATTTTTTGATCGCTGTATTTCAGAAGCTTTTCAGCTTCTTCACAAATCTGCATAACAAGTTCCCGGGTTGGTGCGAGGATAAGCGCAAGGTGTCCTTCAGTATGTGTTTGTGTATACAGATTTTGAATAATAGGAAGTAGAAAGCAAATTGTCTTGCCTGTACCGGTCTGGGCAAGCCCGCTTAAATCTCTTCCCTGTAAAATATGAGGTATTGCTTTTTCTTGAATAGGAGTAAGGGCTTCGAAACCCTGATCCGCGATAGCTTTATGCAAATTCTCATGTAAGTCTAATTCAGTAAATTTCATTTATTATACTCCCAAAAACAGTTTTGTTTTTGTTTTGAACTGTTTGTGTAAATCGTGATTGAGCGTTTTGTTTTCTTTTCTGCTCGTGCAATCCTCCTCCTCTCTCATTTGTTTTTGCGAAATAAAACCTGCATTGTGTCTCCATAACAGTCCCACCCGGCCAGTTGCCTGTAAAAATGTTTGAGCGGAAACATACCCCGAACTCCCTTATCTCTTGCAGGATGGTAAGACATGGGCTCTTTGTAGACAAGCTCCATCCCGTAGGCTAAAAAAACCTTTCGAATTGAGTCCGGTGAGTAATCTATAAAATGGTCCTCCGGGTGTGTTTTAAACCACTCTTCCGGATTTGTTGTATATGTAGGTCCTTTCAAAGAGGGAAGGGCCAAGAATATAAACCCACCCTTTTCCAGACTTCCAACCATTTTTTCCAGGACTTCCTGTTGCCTGTCGAAGTGCTCCAGTACAAAGAAGGCACAGATAACATGATACAGTTCGGGGCTTTCAAAGTCAAGATAAGAAGTACAGAAAATGTTCAGACCTAAATTTCTTGCATAAGCGGTTTCGGTTTGGGAAAGTTCAATTCCCGTGGTTTTAAACCCGGTTTTTTGGGCTTCATGTAGGAAAAAACCGGCTGCACAGCCAATTTCCAGTAAACTTTTTCCCTCAGGGTTTATAAAGTTTGATAATATAGCAAGTCTTCTTTGAGCCAGTTTACGAAGAGCGGATTCATCCTCGTAATAGGTTTTTTTATACTGATTTTTGTATTCTTCAGAAAAATAAGTATCACTGTATTCCCGGCTCCTGGCTTTTAAATAGCGGCAGGCTCCTGTTTTTTGGCAAATTTCGTATTCTTCAGGAAAACGGGGATGGGGAATAAATGAAAAAAAGTTATTCTGGTTTGGCATACGTATGTTCCAAGTAAATTGGAGGAATCGAAAATCGGGCAAGCAGAAAATATAATCATGTAAAAAAGCGGTAGGTTTCCCTGTTAACTTCAAGGACTTTTAAAATAAAATTTTACAAACCAAAACCTTTCCCGAGGGCCCGGGGTTAGAAATTAGGGCCTGGCAAAAGAATACAGGTTTTATATCTTCTTTTAATCTTTTATAATGCTTGCTATTTTTTCCTTCATTTTAGTTTTATCTTTCGGGTTTAATTCCTCGAAACTCTACTTCGGAGAGTTTCAAGTAAAGCATATCATGAACCACCCCTGGCAGTGCTGAAGCCGGAGGTCAAATTTAAGTTGTTGAGGATTTTAATAAATGAAATTACTTATTTATATGTTTATTATATTGACTCTTTTGCAATGCAATAATGAACATTCAAAACATAAAGAAAAAATTGATTCCCAAAATCAATTTTTAAACAGTATCGATCGTGAAATAGTTTCAGAAGAGATCAATCTAAAAAGTGAATTTCCTAAATTTATAAAAACTGAATATTATGCTTCTTCAAAAAGAGGTCTCACCGTAATATCCGACATTGATTCTGAAAAAAAACTAAGAATACTGGGTCACCTGCAATACGCAGAGAAAGTAATCCATGGAGGAAGTGAATCAAGTGAGTGGTTTAAGATTAAATACAATAAAGATATAGGTACTGTTAGAACCAAGGGTGTTCGCAAAAAATTATGGACTCTAAGTAAAAAATACAGCCCTCAAAAGTTAAAATTTTATGAATTGATAAGCACAGATAAACAATGTGAATGTATACAAGATGCTATATCAAAGCATGAATGTTACTTGCGAGTAACTGACTCAAAATCAAGAAATATTATCAAAGTTCAAAAACTTAGCACTTTTTTAGATTTTTTTTAATCCATCCAAAAAATGCCCTTTAACGTTCGCTGTTGTGCGACCATTCAGATATATCTTCTTGTTTCCTTTTTGTATTTTTTGTAATCATCACCATGAACACTATCTAAATATTTTTCTTCCTTGAGAATCAACAAGTGAAACAAAATTATCGTCGCCAGAGAAAATGTTGTAACAATCATTGAAAATGATGATAATGAAAGACCAATAAGTACGATATCATAAAAGAAAAAGTATGGATTACGTGATATTTTGTAAATTCCGGTTGTGACCAAAGATGTCTTTTCCTGTTCATGAACACCAACTCTCCAAGAATTTCCAAGGTTTAATGATGCTATCGTACTAAAAATTAAGCCAATTGCAATAAGGATAGTTCCTGCAATTTCAATGTAGTAAATGTGGGGTATGGTAAATATATATTTCCCGAAGGATGGCACAGTCATTTGGAGAATGAAAAGGAAACTTGAAATTCCCGCACAAAGAATGGCGATATTTAAAACTAAATCATTTGCTTTTATACTTCTACCAATCTTATTTTTTAAAATAAGTGCTCTTAAGAAGAAAAAAATATAGAAAAGAATTATTAAACCTATAGAAACGTATCTCATTCAAAATTCCTTTGTTTGGTCATGTTGTTCAACATCCAGAGAGAAGTGATTTGCACAGCACCCTTCCTCTTTCATCCTGTTCTCGCATAATAAAATAGTCATAACTATCCAGTTCGTCTTTTGTCCAGTTTTTGTAACTGTGTAGTTATATCATTCTTAATATGTTTTTTTAAAATCCTTTTTTAAAGTAAGCAAGCCAGAAGCAAGCTTGGAGTAAGTCAGAAGTAGCCAGATACAAGCCAGATACAAGCCAGATACAAGCCAGATGCAAGCCAGATGCAAGCCAGATGCAAGCCAGATGCAGGCTGCCAGCGATCAGCTAAACAGCCGTCAGCTTTTGAAAAAAAATCTCAGAAATTATCCCAAAAGTCCAGTTCGGCTTCCTATTTCATAGAAAATTTTTGTTCCATTTTTGCATTTTCAAACCCTTTATAGTAGGAGATCATAAAATGAAACAGAAAGATATGGAAAAACAGAACGGGCTTTTACCTTTATATAGCGATATCGTATTTAAGATATTTTGCATAAAGAAACCTCATCTCTTAGCAAAACTTTTAGATGCCGTACTCGGATTTAAGGGAAGCGATAGAAGCTTTGAAAGATATTTCCCTCGACGATAAGACCAGAGCTTATTACGAGATGCGCCTGAAGTCCGAACGGGATTTTATGGCGATGAGGCATTATGCCTATCATGAAGGACTCAAAAAAGGAAAGGAAGAAGAACGCCTGCTGGCAGAGAAAAAAATTGAGAAGACACAGCGCCTTGTTAGTATTCGTGAAAAAAGAGCCGAGCATAAAAAAGCCCTTCGAACCGCGATAAAAATGAAACATGCAGGTTCCTCTCTTGATTTCATTTCAGAAATGACTGAACTTCCGAAAGCCTATCTTGAAAAGTTTTTCAAAAAAGTGCTTAGGGATTAGAGGTTTGGTTTTAGCTGTCAGCGGTCAGCTTTTGTGATAGATAAGCTTTTTCTTATAAAAGGAATACTTAACTATTAAAGAGCTGATAGCTTAAAATTAGTGGTTTTACTTGAAAGTATGGATTTCCAAAAGGAAAACAAGCACTCAGTGGAATGGTCTGACATGGAACGGTCGCGACCGTTCCTTACCAATCCATAATATCCAAACACTAATGAAGAGAGGCCTTATTTGGTGGACTTTGTTTTCCCGGCTGGGAAAAAGGGTGTTTGGCTTCGGCTCGTTCCACTCTCTCAGCCGGCAACACCCTTGAAGATAGATTATGTTTATTTTCACCGCTGTAGGCGACCCATCGGTGGGTCGCTTTCGTGGGTAGATTATTTATTTTCTGTTTTTCAAAGATTCCGGATTTCTCCTGTCATGCCAGACGGCAACTATTGAAATCAGGGTTTCTTTGAGAACGTAATAGAGGGAGAAAGGGAAACGCTTTAGCTTCGTTTTCTTCACCGAAGATATAGATGGATTGCTATGCATCTCTACAGTGCTTCTCCTCTTTTTTCCAAGCTCTTCCGCAGTATCAAAAACCTCATTAGCAAACTCTAAACCCAAACCTTTCTTCTGCTTCTCATACCAGAGAAAGGAATCTTCCAGGTCTTTCCTGGCCTCCGGTTCAAAGCGATAGCTCTCTCCCTTTTTGTTTTCATTTTCCATGAGAACCCCCCTGAAGACTCCCAGTTTTAAAACGCTGTCCGCTGATAGCTGACGGCTGTAAGCTGCTTTTAAGCATTTAGTGCCTCCAAATCCCTTTCTACTTCTTCCCTTGTAAAACCGGGGTGAGGGTTTTCTTCCATACGTTTGAGGCGTAAGGATAGCTCGTGTTGTAGGGACAGATCATGCGAAGCGACGGTGATTTCATCGAAAACCACGACAATCCTGTAAGTTCCGGGTTCTACGGCCTGCGGTAGCTTTGCGGAAAGGGTTCCATCTTCGGCGACCGTGGCTTCTACTTCATAGTGTTGCATATAGGCTCCTTTTATTTACCAAACCAAGCTTTCATCGACTTTCTCGGCCACTGAGTGAGTGCTGGCTTCTGCCCTTCGGATGCTGAGTGAAATTTATTGCTTCTGCAATAAATTTAGTATCGAAGCACCGAAGTGACTTGACGGCATGACCGAAGAAGGGAAATGCTTGGTTAGTTGGTGTTTACCAGAATGTTATACTATATCGCACAAATCAATAAAAAAGCGAAAAAATATAATTATGAATAAAGAAAAATACAAAGAGCTATTTACATACCTTGGCATGAAGCAGAAAGATTTTGCTCAAAAGTATGGTGTCCAAGCTTCCAATTTAAGTGATATTGTTAATGGTAGAGCTAAACATCTCCCAATCGATGTTATTCTTAAACTAAATGAAGAGCATGGGTTTAGTATTAAATGGCTAATATAGGGAACCGGACAAATGCTGGATGTGAAAAGCAGTAATTCTCTTAGTGAAGAAGAAGAAATCATCCTTAATGAAGTCCGAAAAGATCCGAAACTATTGCGTATTTTAAAAGATTTGATTGTTTCCCTTAAAAAAAATCTGTAAGTATCTCTTCCTTTCGTTACGATTCGGTTTAAACCGAGGCCTGATAGAGTGTAGGACAGCAAAAATACCAATTCATTAATGACAAAATCTTTTAAAATAAGGAATTCCTGAGAAGAAGGAAAAAATGATTTTTCTCCAAAAAGAAACGAATCTCCTGATTGGAAACAAAACGCGGTTCCTTCGGAAATGCCCTTAAAAAAGCAGAAACTACCCTTTCCTTAAAATCTCTACTTTCATTCATATCCTATATACTAATTTTATGCATAGTATTTCGTAAGGCAATTTTTCATTTTCGCCTTTCAATTTTTTGTTGGAAGAGCTTTTATAATGTAATATAATGGTTTATTTATTATATCTCTAATTTGTAGTGGAAGGGAAATATAGATATGTGAGCACCTATTTATATCATACTTCTATATTGTCAATTGCATTATAAATTTATATAAAAGGATTGCTGGTGGAAAAAAGTTATAATTTAGATATAGGTGATTACGAAAGTGATTTTATTCAAGAAACTGAATATGATTGGGGCATACATTTTTATCTTAAGGCTATAAAAGAAATTCTTAATACAGAACTGAATATTATCCATTCTTTTTTCCATTATGAAAAGCATAACAAGAAAGAAATCAATAGAAATATTAGCAATTATTTTTATAACCATATTCCTGAGCTCTTATTAAATGAACTTTTAAAAGATTTTTCTGAAAATGAATCATTCTTTCTTTGCTATTTTGCTATACCCATAGATATTTACAATAATTTAATAAATACCAGAATTGATGAATGGGACTTTGAACTAATATTATCGAAATTACTTAGAGGAAAAAGTGTATTTCGAAATGGATCTTTTAGAGAAATAAAAAATTTTGAAAAAATAGTAGTTTATGATTTTGCTATTTCAAGAGATGATTTACTGGAGTTGTCTGACTTTATGTCAATATATGCAATGTCAAAAATTGAAGAAAAGAGAATATTAGAAACGTGTAACAAATATTATGGTATAAAATTATATTATACTACATATCAAAAAATTAAAAATCGAGATATTTATGATTATCTTAACCCCAAACTAGGCCATTTATTAAAAGAATTGGAAGCAGTTAATAAAGAAACAGCAGCTCATTTGTTTGGCAACTCATTTTGGAATCGGTTTAGTTTTAAAATCAAAAATATTTTCAATGAAATATATGACATTTCTATTAAAGCATATCCTATTCGGAATACAGATATTTCACTAGAAAATTTTTTTGATTTCTCTGATTGTAGTAAAATATTAGATAATTTAACGATTGATTGGAATTCTATCGAGACTGAATTTTCTATAGATATGCTATCAGAGCGAGGTCGATATTGTTTTAATTTTATTGAAAACAATGGTGGACTAGATGAATCATGGGATCTCGAAATAACAAAACGTAAACTGCCTAAAGATTTACTCGTTGATGAGTATGGAAATCCTATAGAAATAATATCACACACTCTTCAGCTTATGATGAAATCCTTATCATTAAAAGACAAAGAAATTATATACGAATATTATTTTCGTCAAGGCGAATTAAAAAGAATTAGGTTATATGATGTTTTTTCTTGGACATTGTTTTGCAACGGAAAACCAGAAAAAGCAGTTTTTTTTGACTATATTTTTTTTCTTCGTTCAGGACAATTCAATTTACATAAGATAATCAGATATATACTATCTGTAAAATCAGAAAAAAAATATAAAAAAATAGATTATTGGAATTTAAGTAAAGGGAAATATTCTAAAGAAGAAACTAAAGACTTTCATATCATTCGGCATTTGGAAGGGTATCATTTTAATTTCCATGATGACCTTGATAATAAGTTAAAAAAATTTAGTAACGCCATCACTACTGATATAAGTAATCAAGATGAAATTAATTCGATCATTGAAAGTGCTAATTACACTATAAATCATATGATTGATGATCATGAATCTGTAAATATTTTAAAAAATTTTATTCATCGAATATCTACTTTTCATGAAGAAGTTGTAATTTACTATTTAAAAATATCTAATATACTAAAAGCACTTGATTATTTGGAAATACATCGTAATACAATGTTTAATCTCATGGTGTCCTCTATAGATATTAATTTGGATTATGTAAAAAATATCGTAACTAAAATGGTTTTTGTAAATAAGAATAAAATAAGAAGTTCAGTGAAAGATTATAATTTATTTAATGATCTTTCAACTGTTATTACCCAAAAGAAATTAATAGTTAATACACCTAAGCATCCTGAAAATGAGTTTACTAAAGTTTCTGAAACATTAATAAAGATGTTGTCTGAAATAGATACAGTGCTTGTATTTTTTGAACACAACAATCGTCTCATGGTTTTTGAATGTACTAATCAAGGAATTAAAAATATTCCGATAGAAATTAAAGCTAATAATTTAAAACGAAAAATTGAAACTTATAAAGTTATTATTAAAAAGCATATTATCACTCAAGAATCTCAAAAGCAAGCACTAGAATTAAGCAAGTCCTTCCACGAATTAATCTTGAAAAATTGTGAATCCTTAGAGAAATGTAAAAATTTATATCTTATTCCATACGGTATTTTTCACGAGTTGCCTTTTGAAAGTATTATAGTTAATGGACAGCTTTTTTCAGTTTTATATAGAATATCATATGAAATTAACTTATCTAGAATTATTAATAATATAGATAAGAAGTTATTACTAAGTCATATTGGATATATTGTTAATCCAACAAAAGATTTACCAAAAAGTGTTGATGATATAAAAAATATCAATAACCCAATTATAGAATATTCTAATATATTCATTGATAGAGATAAAATTTTTACTATTTTTGATAGTCTTGATATTCTTCATTTAGGAACCCATGGAATCTTTTATAAGGATGAGGTTTTATTATCTGGTTTGCTTTTAGGAAAAAATGTTTTGTATACTTGTTTTGATATACTTTTTAAAAAGTTTAATAAATTAAAAGTTGTAGTCTTAGGGGCTTGCTCTACAGCAAAAGGAGAAATTGTAAAAGGTGGTGATTATATGGGAGTTGTTAGTTCATTTTTAAGTTCAGGAGTTAATGCAGTCATAGCGGCTCGATGGGATATCGATGATACTGCATCGTCCATTTTTTTTTCAAATTTTTATAAATATTTTTTAAATGGTAAAAGCTTGCAAGAATCACTAGAACAATCTAGAAGCGATATTATGAAAGATAAAAATTTTTCCAGCCCTTTGTATTGGGCTGGATGGTCTTTGTATGGAAATGGAAATATATTTTATAAGGATGTTTTATGATTAATGATGGTTATTCATATCAAGAAGAATATGAATTAGAACAAAAAATTAGGGATCTAATAGAATCAAAACTATATAGTATTCAAAACACGAGAAGCATTATAGATGGAAGTAAATTGGATTTGTTAAATTTAGAAAGAAACATATCAAATACTTTTAAAGAAACTTATCTAAATTATAAAAAATTAAAAACTTTAATAAAACATGAAGCATTTTGTGATGAAGAGGATGATTATAGCATTATATTATTAGGATTCATTAGTCAAATAGAGTATGAATTTAATAATCGATTTTATTTGAGTTTAAGAGATTATTCTGATATTGTTTTACAATCATTGGAATTAGAAAGAAAATATAAGTGGAGAATTGAAATAGAAAAATGTCTTTCAGGCCATCGTCCACTTACTATGGGCGTGTTATCAATGTGGATTTATGGAATAGAAATTTCGGTTAAAGCAGAGAATGATTTAAAAAATTGTTTATTTCATTTATTAGGAGAGGATTATGTAACAAATAAATATACAGATATATACAAGTTTACTTCAAAGTATCGAATAGTAAGAAACAACATAGCTCACAATTCTCGTATTATTTTTTATAATGAATATACTAAGTTTTGTTTGAATTTAATAGGAAGAGAACGATTCTTTCAATGGATAAAAGATCTAATTTATAAAGGTATTTTCGGTGATTATTTATCGGTAATTTCTAATTGCAATCAATCTTACAAAGGAAAGAAAATATGGTGAATCGTATTGAACTCCTGAAAATAGATATCAAAAGTGATTCAACCTTCCGCTTCGTTGCGATAACCTACGGAGTCAAATTTTTATTCGGTAAAGGTTCATGATACGCTTACGTACATCCGAAGAGTCGCTAATACAGGGTTTTTATATTGCTCTGGGACAATATCTTTCCTATCTAAAAATGTTAATAGGTACAAAGTCAGATAGAATACTATATCTTGCAGTTCCAGAGGATAAACACAAAAAAATGCAAAAAAGCGATTTTTATAAAGAGATGCTTGAAGATTATAAAATGAAATTGGTAATATATCATCCGATTATGGAAATTATTGAACAATGGATAAATTAGAATCTTATAGAGACATAATAATAAATATTCTTAAAGAGGAAGCAAAAGTAAAACCTTCCAATTTACCAGACATTGATATTCAAGTTATAACAGATAAAGAAAATGATCATTATTTCTTATATCATGTTGGCTGGAATGAACTGGATAGAATTCATGATTGTATATTTCATTTGGACATTATTGACGATAAAATTTGGATTCAAGAAAATAATACAGATGAAGAACTATCTACTTTATTTTTAGAAAAAGGAGTTCCTAAGTCCGACATTGTTCTTGGATTACAACCACCTTATAATAGAAAATATACCGAATTTGCTATTGCTTGATAGTGATACTTCAAAAAACAGCCCTCAAACAGAGCGTATGAAAAATTTCCACCAAGTTATGAAGCTGCGGAAACTTCTCATCACGCTCGTGACGTTAGGTGAAATTCAAGTATTTAAAACATATGGGGTGATTTTTGTTGAGAAATATAATAAAAACTTTAAAGTTAAAACTAAAGGATAATCCTTATTTTATATCAGAGAAAGTTTATATTCGTGGTTCCTGTGCTTTGGGTAAAGAAACTGACCGTTCAGACGTAGATTTACTAATAGTTTCAGAAGATTTTGAAGGAGTAAATATTCTTAAAAGAAAATTACTTGTTTCTAAAGCTATGGATAAAGCTTTAGAAAGAGAATTAGATGTAATGTGTTTAAGATATTAAAAGTAGAGAAATTATTTGACTATTATAGTATTTGTTAAAATGAAAAGTGTTTAGTTGTTAGAATTTATATTCCTAATACATCTACTCTTTTGTATAGTTCTTGTCTTGACAAAAAGCAAACTCGATCTGATCTTGCTTAAATGGCAAAAGATTTATTTTACGAGATAGTGGGGATAGGTTTTATCTGCTTATGGAATCTAAGGGTATATAGATATGTCTAAACTTAACAAATTAAAACCTGATCCCAATGCTGAAGGAAACCATACAACCTTTATTGAGGATATTTATGGATATATTCTCAAATATGCAACATATATTAGAAATATTCTAAACCCAACCGGTTATGATGAAGTAAAAAGGGTTGATTTATTTGGAGATGAGCATTTTAATAAGAAAATAAATGAGATGATAGATACTCCACATGTCCATGAAAAAGGGATTCCGGGAAATATACGGAAAGCAAATGAGGAGGAAATACCGAAAAGGAATAGAAGGGAAAATCAATGAATACTTTACAATTTATACAAGACTGGTACTATTCCCAATGTAATGGTGACAGAGAGCACAGCTATGGTATTTTAATAAAAACCATAGACAATCCCGGATGGCATGTAGAAATTGATTTACAGGAAACGGAAATAGAAACTCTAAATATTCCCTATGAATTGCATGAACAATCAGAAGAAGATTGGTATACATTTGAAGTTAAAGATAAAACTTTCAAAGCAAACGGTGACCCTACAAAATTAGAATTCCTTTTAGAAAAATTTAAAGAACTCACTGAAAAAGCAGTCCTATTGGATAATCAAAAAACAGCCCTCAAACTGAGCGTATAATACATTTCCGCCAAATAGGATTTAGCGAAAACGTCTTATGACGCTCGGGACGTTGTCTGAAATTAAAAGAAAGATGCAACGCAACGATTAACAATAATAATTTTTGTGATTATGATATTTTCAATTTCTTGTAACTCTCAAAATCAAAGCTTGATAGAATTGTCAAAACAAGAGTATGATATGTTTCCTGATACTTTTGATATTCAACAAAAAGTATTTAGTCATTACTATGATTTTGGATTTGCTAAAAACAAAGCAAAAGGATTAAATGATGCTCAGAAGGTAATATGTTATTATTTTGTTTGCGATGGTTTAATTGATAATGGTGGATTTATTTCAATTCTTCAAGAGACCTCTGGAGGATATAATGATGGATTTTTAATCGCTCTTAAGGATATTAAAGATGAGAATGGATATAATATTTTTTTAGATATTGTCTCAATTTATAAGGATTATAGAAAATACTTTAATAACCAGGAGATTCCGCCTCAGTTGGATGAGGAATCTGATAAGTTTGATAAGGATTTGGAAAGTAAATTAAATACTTTAGAGGATAATTGGTATAAGGATTCTTCAGAACGAGAAAAAAATTTTAAAGAATATTTAAAGGTACATAAAAACGAGTTAATAAAAATAAAATAACTTCAGCCAACACGCGGTCATAAAATATTGGGGTTTAAGTGGTTTGTCAAGTGTGCCGCCAACAGGCAGCGGTTCTTATCGGTTGATAAGTTCGCAGTCACGCAATCCCCAACATTTCATGTCACCAAACGTTATGCGATATATATTATTTTTATACTAAATGAAAAGTGCTTTTCGGATAAACAGTAAAGAAAGCGTGGGGTATATACGATAATTCTAATATGGAACTCCCACTCAACGATGCAGACAGAATTATAATAAAGAAGATTCACAGGACAACGAAGGATAAGAGAATAGCGGATCGTATAAAGATCGTTAATCTCCTCGACAGAGGGTAGGACTCATTACACCTCCTTATAGAGAAGAAGTAGATTCATATATCAAAGTTCTACAGGAAGAGTGGGATTCATGAAATATTATTTGGATGCCTGTGTGATTTTTTTCAGCAATTCTATAGAAATATAAAAAAATTCGGCAGCAGTGATAGACAGAACAACAGAAATTCGTTCAAATTATAATTTAAAAACTCCGGATTCCACTTACACATTTACCTTGAAAAGAGAAAGCTTCTATCTATTACAAGTTTCAATATTTAATAGTAGCGGCTAATATAATCGTCCAGCTTTTTAATCTACTGTTGAGAGGAGGAAGCTCTCTTAGAAGCTCAATCTGGCCTTTTCCTTTTCCTTCTTCATGCACAAAACTTAAACTGGTCGAAGCCTGACCTGTATCAAAGCTCAGGGCCAGGGTATAGCCTTCTGTGTTCATCCAATCCTGAGAAGGACTTGTGTTGGGAGAGGAGGGCAGGTTGTAGATAAGTCCTCCACGATCATTTAAAGAATAATTGAGTCTGGCACTGCTGTCTACCAAAGAAAATGTGCTTACGAGATAGTCATAGACTTTGAATTTTTTAACTACACTTCGGTTCGTGAAGTAACCGACTCGAAGTGCAAGGTTATCCAGGAAAAAATATTCCATTCCGAATGCAAAGTTTATGGTTTCTTTTTGCCGGACCTCTTTTTGTTCGTAATCATATAAGTATACTATATTATTCTTATAATCACTCAGGTAATACTTTTTCTTTTTACTATAAGAAGACGTGTGAATTATATCTGTGGAAAGGGTAAGAAAGCGATCCGGAAAAAAGGCGATGCCGAATCTTGTTTCTATCGGTTCCGGTATACTTCCTGTAAAGTTCGAATCTCCGCTAAACGCATAGGGTTTAGAAACAGGATCATAGGAGCGAATCAGGTTTCCTCCGGCAGTGACCGAACTCTGAGTATCAGTGGCTTCGATGAAGAAATGGTCTTTTCCTAATATACTCCTGGAGGAATACCTCCTGTTTTTATCGGTAGCAAATTTTTTCTTTACAGATAAACCCAGACTCATGTTATTCAAAAGTTGAGTTTGGATCCCGAAAATCGGTTCCATTCCATTTGTCACCCGGTTATCATTGATAGAAACAATTCCGTAGGTTCCATCTTTTACACTGACTTCTCCATAAATATTTCTTCGCCTTCTGTCGTTAAAGCCATAGAGCGTGAAGCCAATAGCCGAATTTTTGCTAATTTTTATTGATATACTGGGGCCGAACAAAAATTGAAAGGCATTTTCCGAGTAGTCAGCGCGCATCTCAGAAAAGTCAGGAAAGTATCCCGGATCTCGAAATTGATCCCCCTGATTATAGTCTTCTGAAATGGTATTTACAATGGTAAAAGCGAAGGCCCAATTATCAAAAAGTTTTAAAGCTCCTATAAAATTAGGATTATATGTATTAGATTCTCGTTTATAATCCTGCCAGAGTCCTACTATATTCGAATATACTTTTTCTGTCTGGTTATAGCTACTGGCCGTTACAGAAATATAATTATGGGTTGCGAATGAAAGTCCGGCAGGGTTGTAGTAGGCACCCGAGGGGTCGTCAGATAAAGCCGTAAAGGCTCCGGCAAAACCGGTAGCACGTTCTCCGTATAAGCCTTTGACATTATTCAGGCCGGTGGCTTGTAGGAAGTTTAGATGAAAAAAAAAAGAGCTGAGAATAAGTGCTTTGAAAGCGAGGTTTAAAAACCCCGCTTTTCTTTTTAGGAAAAAAGCTATCATTTACCGAGAGCTTTTTTCATGGTTACACCGAGATCGGCAGGTGATTTACAAACATGAACCCCGGCTTCTGCCATAGCCTTCATTTTGGATTCCGCAGTTCCCATTCCACCGCTGATGATAGCACCTGCGTGTCCCATACGTTTTCCGGGAGGAGCTGTTTGGCCGGCGATAAAACCTACAACCGGTTTTTTTACATGGTTCTTGATGTATTCGGCTGCTTCTTCTTCTGCCGTTCCACCGATTTCACCTATCATTACGATTCCATCTGTATCCGGATCACTGTTCAAGAACTTCAGTGCATCGGTATGGGTGGTTCCGATAATAGGGTCTCCCCCGATTCCGATACAGGTAGACTGTCCCATTCCTAAATTACTTAACTGTCCTACAGCTTCATAGGTTAAGGTTCCGGAACGAGATACTACACCGATTCTTCCTTCTTTGTGAATAAAGCCCGGCATAATCCCTATCTTGCATTTTCCCGGTGAGATAACCCCCGGACAGTTCGGCCCGATTAATACTGTTTTAGAATGGCGTAATACGCTATTTACCTTCAGCATATCGTGTGCGGGAATTCCTTCTGTAATACAAACAATCAGAGGTAATTCATTATAAATTCCCTCTAATATAGCATCTGCTGCAAAAGGAGGAGGAACGAAAATAACCGCTGCATTTGCCCCTTCTTTGGCAATAGCATCTTTTACACTATTAAAAACCGGAACTCCGTGTTCGCTTTTTTGTCCGCCTTTACCGGGAGTTACTCCGGCCACTACATTGGTTCCGTATTCAATCATCTGGGAAGTGTGGAAGGCACCTTCTTTCCCGGTGATCCCCTGTACTACAAGCCTTGTATTCTTATCTACTAAAACTGCCATGTTCTACCTATCCTATTTAATCAGGTTGGGAATTTTTTCCGCTGCATCGGAAAGCTCATCTGCGGTAATCAGTTCAAGACCGCTTTCTCTCAGGATTTTTTTTCCTTCTTCCGCATTGGTTCCTTTTAAACGAACCATCAGAGGAACTTTAATATCCACTGCTTTCGCTGCTTCTACGATACCCTGGGCTACTCTATCACAACGAACGATTCCACCGAAAATGTTTACAAAAATGGCTTTTACGTGTGGATCGCCTAAGATAATCTTAAACCCGTTTGTAACAGTTTCCACATTGGCACCGCCCCCTACGTCAAGGAAGTTAGCCGGCTCGGCTCCTGCGTGTTTGATAATATCCATGGTGGCCATGGCAAGTCCGGCCCCGTTTACCATACAGCCAATATTTCCATCTAATTTTACGTAGTTCAGGTTGTATTCGCTGGCTTTGAGTTCTAAGGGGTCTTCTTCTGATTTATCCCGGAAAGCTGCATTCACAGGGCTTCTGTAAAGAGCGTTATCATCAAAGGTAATTTTACAGTCACCGGCGATGATTTCGTTTTGTTTGGTAAGAATTAAAGGGTTTATTTCTAAGAGAGAACAATCTTCTTTAATATAGGCATCATGAAGAGCTAAAAAGAACGGAACGGCTGATTTTAGCGCTTCGTTCGGAAGTCCTAAACTAAATGCCAGCTCTCTTGCCTGGTTTGCCTGAAGGCCGATTCCCGGATCAACAGAAATTTTAATGATTTTTTCCGGATTACTCGCAGCTACTTCTTCTATCTCCATTCCACCCTCTGAAGAGGCCATGATGATAGTTTTCTTGGTAGCACGGTCTAAAAGAAGACTGATGTAGTATTCCTTTGCGATTTCAATTCCCTGTTCAAGATAGACTTTCAGTACTTTTTTGCCTTCCGGTCCGGTCTGGTGGGTAATTAATTGCATTCCCAGAATTTTCTCTGCTGCTGTTCTTGCGTCTTCCTTGGTTTTGGTGACTTTTACACCTCCCCCTTTTCCTCTTCCTCCGGCGTGGATCTGTGCTTTGACCACGACAACAGGGGATTTTGCAGAGACTTCTGTATATGCGGCATTGAAACCATCAAGGCTATCAATGACCTTTCCAAAAGGAACATTTACCTTATGCCTTCTTATAACTTCCTTCGCCTGATATTCATGAATTTTCATAGATATTTCCCATCTCAGTTTTTAGGTTTGCCGGCCCGGAAGCCGGACAAAATTTGTGGCAGATTTCTTCCTAACGAAACGCTACGAAAAAACTCCGGATTCCTGCCGGATAGGGAAAGTCTCCCGCTTTTGCCACTCACCTTGCTTGTATTCTGGATTCTTTAGCTTTATACTGTCATTTAAAAAAAAGAGTGAAATGACAAAATAGAGGCTAACATTTATCAAGTCCGATTTCTGCGGGTTTCTACAGCTTCAGCCAGTTCTTCGAGCATAGGAACGGTTATTTCCCAGGAAACGCAGGCATCGGTAATGCTTTTTCCGTATTCTAAAGGTTTATTGTCTATGGACTGACTTCCTTCTTTTAAATGACTTTCTATCATGGCTCCAACAATATTCCTGGAACCACCGGCAATCTGTTCGCAGAGGCTATGCATAACAAGAACCTGTTTGTTGAAATCTTTTTTACTGTTTCCATGGCTGCAATCTACCATAACCCCGCTCGGAAGTTTGTTTTTCTTTAATAGCTCCGAGGTTTTTTCTATGTGTTCAGCATAATAATTCGGACCTGAGTTTCCGCCCCTGAGGATGACATGTGTATCCTTATTCCCGGAAGTTTTGAAGATTGCGGTATTCCCATATTTTGTAATGGAAAGGAAATGGTGAGTGGAGTGAGAAGCTTTGATGGCATCTACAGCTATTTGCACATTTCCATCGGTTCCATTTTTGAAACCTACCGGACAGGATAGACCGGAAGCGAGTTCTCTGTGCACCTGACTTTCGGTGGTACGGGCCCCTATGGCACCCCAGGCAACCAGGTCAGCAATGTACTGCGGACTAACTACATCTAAAAACTCGGTTCCGCAGGGAATTCCGCTGTCGGTCAGATCCACAAGGAGTTTCCTGGCTAATTGCAGTCCTTTATTGATTTTAAAGCTGCCATCCAGATCTGGATCATTGATAAAACCTTTCCAACCCACTGTAGTTCTGGGTTTCTCGAAATAAACGCGCATGACTATGAAAAGCTGTCTTTCAAAATGTGGCATGATTCCTTTTAAGCGATGGCCGTATTCCATAACCGCATTTATATCATGAACGGAACAGGGACCTAAAACCACAATTACTCTATCATCATTTCCCTGAAGGATATTGGATATATCATTCCTGGCCTTAGACACCGTATCGGCAGCCTTATCGGAGACGGGTATATCTTCCACAATTACTCCCGGTGGAATCAGGGAGTGGGTTTCCAAAATTCTTAAATTATCTGTTTGGATCGTCATAACTACTTACAAAAAAAAATTTAAGCTGTAAATAATCAAAAGAATTATCTCTTAACACGCAAAAATATGTCGACAAACTTTGCTCTTTATAGTAGCCTAACAGCAGTGAAATAGCATAAAACGAATGCAGGTTTTTTCCTCTTTTCATGAGTTATTCTTTTATTAACAACTTAATCAGTTTGTTTTGTTTCTGAGGAAAAAAAGAAAAAATAAATTGTACATTTATACCGAAATTGAATTATGTCACTGTAAACTTTTTAATGTCTAGAGGTACCTTTCATGCCCGAACAGGTTCAGAAACTCCTGAATCAACTCAAAGAGTTATCGTCTAAACTGGATAAAACCAAGAAGGCTATTCTTGCTGCGATCCTCGGGGTCGTAGTGATAGCTTTTGTTGTCTTATCTAATTTTTCTCTTCAAAAGAATTATGTCATCTTATTCCACGATCTGGATAGTAAAAACTTCGCAGAAATTACTAAAAAACTGGATGCAATGGGCTATTCCTATAACACCTCAGACACTTCAGTGATTTCTGTGGAACCTGAGAAGAGGCAGCAAATTGTAACAAAACTGGCCCAGGAGAATCTAATTCCTCCCGGAGTTCCCGGTTGGGAAATTTTTGATGTGGAAAAGTTTACAGAAACCCAGTTTGATAAAGATATTAAAAAATTTAGGGCTCTGAAAGGAGCTATAGAAAAATCTTTACAGACTTTGAAGCCCATCAACAAAGCCTATGTGAATATTGCGCTTCCTGATTCGGAGTTATTTGAGACTACCCGTTCCCCCGTAAAGGCTTCTGTAATTTTGCATTATGCCCCCGGTATCGAATCTATCAGTAAGAAAGAAGTGAAGGGGATTGTGAATCTTGTTTCCAGAGCGGTTCCCCGTTTAAAACCGGAGTATGTAACTGTAGCCGATGATACAGGCCGGGTAATTTCTGACTTCGAAGAAGATCTCGAAAAAGAAAAACTGGAACTCAGGCTCATTCAGGAAAAACTCAGGATTCAGGATGAAGAAAGGGTAAAACGTCTGCTTGATATTCGAAAAACCCTTCGCTGGACTTTAGGTGGTGAGGACAGGGTGGATATTACCCGTTTCGAATACCTCGTAAACTGGGATAAGGAATCCTATAAATCAAATGAAGTTTCTCCTGTAGTGAAAATTCCGGATAATCCGGATACACCGTATAGTGAATTGGAGTTAGTAGAAGGGAACTCCTTAAAAGTTTCTTCCAAAGAAACCACGGAAAGTTTTACCGGTCGCGGTTTTACTCCGGATGGACCTGCCGGAACGGAACCCAATCTACCTCCCGGATACAAGGATACAGACTATCAGAAAGCTAATTATCAGAAAAAAGAGAATATAACCAATTATGAATTTAACCGGAAGGTTCGGGATGTTCAAAAGCAGCCCTGGAAGGTAGAAAAAATTACCCTTTCTGTAGTGGTGGATGGAATCTGGACTAAGAAAATTACGGATGATGGTTTTAAATACGAAAGAAAATACACCCCTGTTTCAGAAGAAGAGATTCGAAATATTACAAAAAACTTAAAAGCTGCCGTTGGTTTTGACCCGGCCAGAGGGGATCAGTTAAACGTAGTGACCCTGCAAAGAGACCGTTCCGAGCAATTTGCGAAAGAAGATGCCGAGTTAGAAAGGCAGAAAACGATTCGAAATGCGATTATTGTTTCTCTGGCTTTACTTACAGCATTCATACTCATCATCCTGATATACAGAGCGGTTAAAAAGGAAATTGCCAGAAGAAGAAGACTCAAAGAAGAAGAGCTGGCTGCTCAACAGCAGATGATGCGCGAGGCTGCTTTACGGGTTATGGAAGAAGGTTCTGCTGAAGTGGAACTTTCTCCGGATGAAAAACTCAGGAAGGAACTTCTGGATAATGCAGTGAAAATGGCCAAGGAAAAGCCGGAAGAGGTGGCTCAGCTCCTCAGAACCTGGCTTTCGGAAGAGGATAGCGGTTGACAGATTTTTCTTCCAATAGCAAAGCTGCCATTTTGTTTAATCTCATTGGCGATTATCTTCCGAGGGATACCCTTGAAAAATTAAACGCCAGGGATATAGAAAAACTCATGGACAAACTAAATGGCGTGTCTGCGACCAGTGTTTCCGAAGAAAACAGGGTTTTGGAAGAGTTTGTACGGTATATAAAGAAAAATAGTCCGAGTTCCGGTCTTAAAGCACCCGGTCGTCAACCGGGTGATACGGCTATTTATAGAAAAATTGAAAGTATAATACAGGAAGGTATTCAGGAAGTTTCGGAAATCAACCTCCTAAAAGAAAAAAATCGAGACGAATTAAACCTGATAATACAGGACGAATCGCCCCGCATTATAGCTATGGTCATGTGTTTTGCCGATCCGGGTGAGTCCTCTACGCTGGTAGAAGAGCTTCCTGAGAATACACGGGAGAAAATTCTTATAGAAATTAATAAAATCGATTTTCATTCGGAAGAAATTCGAGATGAACTGGAACGTTTTCTCCGTTTTAAAAAAGATATTATAGAATCCAACCTGATGGTTTCTAAAATTAAAAATAAGGGTGGAAGAAAAGCTGCTGAAATTCTGGCCCGTTTAAATCCCAACCTTTCTGTAAAATTATTTTCAAAAATAAAAGAGATCAACCCCGAATATGCCGAACATATAAACGAGCACTTTTATACGTTTGATGATTTGTTGCGGGTAGACCGAACAAATTTATCAAAATTTCTTGCCACGTTTAACCCTATCGTGGTAGCCTTTTCTTTGAAAGGTGTAGAACTTTCAGTCGCGGAAAAAATACTGGAAAAGTGCGAACCCTGGTTAGCAAAAGCCATACGACTTGAAATGGATTGTATGGGTCCGGTTACCCTGGCGGAAATTGAAGAAGCACAAAAAGGAATTATGGATCATCTACATAAATCTATTGATTCTGGCGAAATCAAACTGTGGAAGGATAAATAAATATGTCCAAGTTAGTCTTTAAACCCATTGAAATTGCAGATTCTCACGAGCAGATTGATTTAAACCTGCCCGATAAGTATAAGAAATATCACCCTACGGAGGAAGAAGAAGATTTTGAAGTCGACCAGGAAGGGAATGTTATTGAGCAATATCAGGGGCCTTCGATCGATGAAATTGAAGCCGAGCTTGACCGCTATCGTCAGGAAACGGAAGCCCAGGTTCGGGAGCTTTTAGAAGAGGCCAGGGCCAAGGCGGATAAAATTGTAGAGGAAGGTAGAACCCGTGCCTTCCAGATGATTCAGGAATCCAAAGAAAAAATCAAAGCCGAAGAAGACCAGGGAAGGGCTCGTGCCGCCCAGGTTGAAGACAGGGCCAAACTCGAAGCCGAGAGGATGATCAAAGAAGCCGAAATGAAGGTGAATGAGATCGAACACGAGGCCTATCAAAAAGGTTATGATGCCGGTCGCGAAGTAGGTTTCAAGAAAGGTCAGAGTGAAGTCCGAAGGTTGATTGACCGTCTGGGAACGATTGTAGGAAAGGCTATTGATATTCGGGAAGATATTATCCAGGCCTCCGAAAAACAGATGGTTGAGATGATTTTGATTATCGCCAGAAAAGTTATCAAAGATGAAATTATAGAGCGTAAAGAGATTGTATTGAATAATATTCGAGAAGCCCTCAAACGTATTAAAGACAGAGACCGTGTGGATATCCGGGTTAACTTCTCCGATCTGGAAATTACTACCGCGCACAAAGACGAACTTATCAAGCTCATGGAATCTCTGCGGAAAGTCAATATCTACGAAGACTCTCGCGTGGATAGAGGTGGAGTGATTATCGAAACCGATGTGGGTGCTATCGACGCCAGGATTTCTACACAACTTAAAGAAATCGAAGAAGCCATTCGAAACGCAGAACCGATTTAGTGTGGGTCAGTGTAAGGAAAGGTTCGAGAAGCAGGGGCTCATCCCTGCTTTTTTTATACTCGAAGTTCAGGATTGCTATATAAATTCTGTAGCTCTTCTTCCAGATTTTCAGCAAAACTTAAGGTATCGGGTTCAATTCCTAAAATTTTCTCAACTAATTCCTGAATATATTCTACAGCCCTTTGAATTTTCACTTTTCGCTATTTATCATCTTTTTCTTTTTTGATTTTTTTTTCCAGGGAAGCTTTTTGATGGATCATGTTGTAGAGTAGTGCCCTGGTAGTTTTGGACGCAGAAGTTGTCTTCATACTTCCTTCTTGAATGCCCTGCTTGATAATTTGTATATAACTTGTTTTGGCTTCTCTAAAAAAATACTTTGTATACTTGAAAAAAAGAGATATATTCTCTTCATCTAATAGAATCGAGCTGATTCGAGATTTTAATTGTAATCGCTTGTATTCACATTTTTCATGACTGTGAGAGAATAGAGTATTGATTTTTTCAATGGCACTCAGGGAATTATCTTCAGCCAATTTTTTCAGGGATTGGAATTCACTCAGGAAACAATTCCGGACAATGGTATCCAGAATTTCTTCCTTGGATTTAAAATAGTAGTAAAAAGTTCCCTTTCCTATTCCTACTTCATTCAGTATAACCTGAATAGTCGTTTTATTGTATCCTGTTGTTTCAAATAGCTGAAGAGAAGTGTCGAGAATTTCCTGTTTTCGAACTTCTCCTTCTTTGTTCTTTTTCAATGTCATCACCCTGGATATATTGGGGATAGCATTTATGTTTTTAGTAATGCGTCCACCACATTATTAAAGAAAAATCTAAAGACTCTACATTTTCTTTACATTAAAAGTAGATGTATTTTGCAGACAGTTACTTAAGTCTTTACAGGACAAATTGTCTTTTATTAAACAGGAAGGAAGCATCTTTGCCTGTTTTTTGCAACCCATAAAGCAACCCGAATCAAAGCCCGGATAACGCTTCATATCAAGTCCGGGTGCGAATTGAGTTGCGCAACTTTTTAAGGTTTGGCAGAGTTCTGTACAGCTATGGTCACTAATCGCTTCATTTTGTGTGAACCCGGAAATTTTTTTTGCGTTTATATCCTTATAGATCAAAAAGGTTAGTGTAAAACCGATAGCCAGTAGCATAGGAGAATACTGAAATAGTTTTTTTATATTTAACATGGAATTTTACCTCGAAAAAAAGAAAACTTTTTGAAATGCTTTTGTTTTAATGGAACGAAGGGCTTCCTTATTGATTTGCCTTTTCCAAATTTCATAGGAAAAGGTTTTCTTAAAGCCGGATATTTCCTGTAAGTTTTCAGGAGCTCGAAATACAAGTATATGCTGACTATTGATTTTGCAGGTTTCTAAGTTTTGAGGAACCGCATGTACTACATTCACTCCGGGTAGAGAATTCTTAAATAGATAGGCATCCCAGGGCTCCGGGCTTACCACACAAACCTGACCGGATATCTGCTTCTTTACTTCTGCGGGAAGTAAAGGATGGTTTAAAGCCGGTAGGAGTATAAACTGGGTGCTCAGAGTAAAGAGAGAAATGTTTACAACAAAAGAGAATTGGATAAGGCTTTTGTTTTTGGGGTAGTATTCTTTCCATATCTTATAAAACAGTAAAGATAGAACAATAGAAAGAATAATTCCTATTTTATAATATAGAGATTCTGCAAATACAAATATAGGAACACTGAATAAGCTCAATATAATGATATTTAGAAGTAGATTCCATTTTAATACTTTTTGAATTTTTTCTAAGGAAATGTAGTTCATAAAATGGGCTGTTCCTATAAACATCAGGGGTAGAGCCGGAAGAATATATAATAGCCATCTTTTCTGTTGGGCAAGAGATGTAAAAGCGTAAGCAAGAAAGATGTGTTAATGATGACCCTTGCAAATAAGCTATTTCTGGATTTTATTTTTAATTTCAGAGAGTAGAAGGCAAAGTATAGTAAGGCAAAGCCAATGGGCTGAGCGTAAAAAATCCATCCGGAAAAGATGCGAAATAGGTTCTGATTTTCGGAGAAGAATTTTCCATAATTTTCTACAACGAAAAAGTAATATAAGATTCCGCTACCCTTTAAATAGACGAGAAAAGAAAGCCAGGCCAGGATAGGCACAAGCTCAATGAGGTGGAATAGAACTAAAGTCGAAACTAAACTTCTGATATATCGTTTTCCTTTCCAGGCAAAAGGGGAAAACTTAAAATGCGATAGGAAGACTCCGGCCCAGGATAAAAGTAGAATGGCTGTATAAACCTGGAATAAAGGACCCTTATAGAGATAGGATACACCGGCAGTGAGCGAAGATAAAATAATAAAGGCTTTCTTTCTCGTTTTGTAATATTTATAGAATAAGTACGTAGTGAGTAATAAGGAGAAAACCATCCCCTGTTCCATCATGAGAAGTCTTCCAAACTTGAAATTTCCAAGGGTGAAAAGGTAAATAAGCGATGAAAAAAAGGAAAGCCGGATTTTTTTAGTAATATCCAGAAGAAAAAGGAATAGGACACTTACCGTAAAAGAAGCCAGCAGGATAGCAGGGAGTCTTGCTGATAGAAGACTCGTACCAAAGACTTTTTCTGAAGCCATTCCTAACCAGAAAAGAAGGGGAGGTTTGAAATAATTGGCCTCTCCATTCAAGCGGGGAAGTATGTATTCTCCATGTGCCAGACTCTCTCGAATGGTAGCAATGTGCATAACCTCATCTCCCTGTAAAAGGAGAGCATCCCCTGAACTTCCCGGCAAAAGTGCAGTAAGACTTACAGCAAAAAGAAATGCAAGCAGTATCCACTTATTTTTCACAAATTACCCTCATGTTTATTTTATATATAGACCGACGGTCGGTACAAAAGTTTTTAGAAACCCCGATTCTGTCAAGTTTTTATTAAAAATCCCTTGCCTTGCCGGGAAAAACACCGAGTGTATAAAAATGAAGCTGCGACTAATCTTCTTTTCCTTTATGATTTCAGGCCTATTTTGGAAAATTTGTCCAAAAGAACCTGTTTCTCAATCCCGTGTTGAAATTTTAAAAAAAGAGCGTAAAATACACGGTAACCTGTTTCCTGCGGGAAGTAGTCTATTTTATGACTCAAAAAAAAGGCTTAAATCCGTTCGGGTTTCGGGGGATGTGAAATTGAAAAAGTTCACTGCACTTTCAGGTACTCTGGTTTTATTCCACCCGAACTCTCGTTTGAAAGGACTTACCCTGGGAAAAGATTTATCTTCCAAAGGAAAAGCGTTTCATCGAGGCGATGTGTTGCGTTTTAACAATAAGGCGAAATTGGAGAGGGCCAGAATTTTTACTCCTATAGAAATGCAGGGCTTTTCTTTGCAGACCTGGTCAAAGGAGAACACACAGAAGAACTGGCTGCATTTTTATCCGGGTGGTAATTTGCGTTCCTTCCCGGTTTTTATTCCTTATATTCAAAAAGGCTTTCATTTTGAAAAAGAGCAGGAAGTTTTACTTCATGAGAATGGAAGTATGTACAGGTTTCGCTTGAACAAGGAAAAACAATACGGAGAGATTTTATTACATAAGGGAGTGGACATATATTTACTTCCGGATGGAAAATTAAACTGGGAAGCCCTGGCAGAAGCCAGACAACAGAACATCTGGTCCAAAGAAGGTAGAGAAAAGATTCCTTCCGAGGCTGAGACGTATTCCGATCCCCTGCAACCCGGTTCTGTGTTTCGGGTGAAAAAAATAAACTATTTAAAGAGAGAAGAATTTACCTTTAAAGAAAAGAAATATGAATTCAGCCTGTATTGGAACCGCTCTTTAAAAATTAAAGGAAATCGAATTCATGCCCGGATTAAACTTTTAGCTGATCCCAAAAAAGAAGAGAAAGAAAAGCAAAAGAAGGATAAAAAAAAGAAAGAAGAAGAGTGGATAAGTGGATATATTCTTGGCGATCATAAGAAAACAGCCTTTGTAATTAACGAGGTTTTAAAAAATCCGGTACCCCATAAGGATATATTTCGACTGGAGATGAAGTTGAAACTCTACTCTCGTAATGATACGGAGTATATACAATATCAGCTTCAGACATTCTTTCGCAAAGCTCAGGAATAAAAATCTTTATCTTGCTTTTTAAAGAAAGGATTACAGATCTGGATTATGAGATTTATTTTTCTATTCTTGATCCTTTTTTTTCTTTCTTGCAAACAGGAAATGTTGTACAGGTTACAATCGGAACCTTCCGGGGTGAATGTAGTTGATATTGTTCAAAACCGAGTAATTGGAACAACACCACTTATCATCAGACTCCAAGAAAAAGAAGAGAAGAAGTTTCTTCTTGAAATGGAAGGTTATAAAGTAAAAGAGCTTGATTTAAGTTTTAAGAAAGAAGCAAAAGAAGAAAACCTGAAGATTAAATTAGAAAAAAATCTAAACGTAAGTCTTGAGTCGAAACCGGAAGGAGCAGAAGTTAGTGTTGATGGAAAAGTATACGGCATAACACCTATTCGATTTGAACTCAAGCAGGGTGAGCATAAAATCCAGGTCGCCAGACAGGGTTTTAAAGCCGAAATCTTTACTGTAAATATTCAATTTCCGGAACAGGAAATTATAAAAACACTTACTCTTCTTTCCTTGAAGGATTTGGAAGATTTAAAAAAGAGAGAAGAGGAAGAAAAAAGAAAAGCAGAAGAGGAATCCTTTACTGAATTCAAAGAAGGCGGAGTCACCTATCACCGCTTAAAAGGTTATTCGGATTCCCTGGTTCCGATTGCCCTTATCGGAACTAACGAAGATGCTCAAATTGTTCGTGAGAAACGACTTTACTGGGGACCTTACGAGGGAGAGATGGGGTGGAAAGAAGCGGTGGAAAGATGTAAGACAAAAAGAATGCAGCTTCCATCGAGGAAAGAGTTAAACCTGGTAGCCAAATCCAATCTCGGTAAAATTAAAACACCCTGTTGCAAGTATTGGTCTTCGGAATCCCATCCTGATTCAGAAGATGCCAAATATTATGTGTCAGTTAGTGATGGACAGTCCGTACTTCATCCTGCCAGTTACTCCCATAATGTTCGTTGTATCGTTTATCGATGGATACGTGTTTCTCACTAAGGGACTAGGTTTCCCAGGAGGATAAGCTTTTTTGAATAGACCTTAAGTGCTTCAGTACGAGTTCTTTTTTTAAGGTATAAAAAATGAGACCGGAAATAATACTTAAACCGCTGATAGAGAGTAGGAAAAATCCCATTCGTTGATCTCGAAGGCCGATTTGCACCAGATTGGCCGCGAGATTCAAGACAAAGAAAGAAAGCCCCATGAAAAGATAAGAGCGGATTTGAAATAGCATTCCTGCAGCAATTCCCAAAAGACAGATAAGACCGAAGATAATGGCATAAATCGCTTCACTTGCCCTTCCTGCTTCAAAGCTAATATTAATCGCAGCCGGTAGATATAGGAAGAGTCCGCCCACAATGCGTAAAATTTTCTTTGCCAATTCGCTGAGGTTTTCACGAAATATATGGCCCAGTAAGATGGTAAAAAGACCCACCGGTGCCAGATAAGTTTCCGGTCCCCGGAAATTAGAGGCACTTATCGCCAGGTATAAGGCGAGGTTTCCGGCTATAGCCGAGAGGACAGCATAAATTCGTTTGGAAGATACTACTCCTAAGGCTGCATATAGCATGGCTGAAAAACCAAGCATACCCGCATTTTTGTAGCTGGCTTCTGCCGGTAATACAAATAAGGCGATGAGGGGCATAAAAGCCGCAAACCTTCGGGTAGCTTCGGAAAGAGAAGGAATGCCGAGTTTGTAAGCTACGCTTGTCACTCCTACGAGTATAAAACCAAAGAGTAGTGCTACAATCGAATCTACTTCAGAAGTTAAGACAGTAGGAAAGGCCGGTTTCAGTCCTAAATATAAGCCCCCTATAGCTGTCTGTAGAAAGTAGAGGTGTCTTGCTTTTTTTTCAGAAAAGGAGGCGAAGAAAGAAGTAATGACAACGAAAGTAATGGCCAGAAGTCCTGAATAATTAGAATATACTAAATTATTTATGGGTTGTTTGATATGGAAAGCTAAAAATATTGCGGTAAGAATAATTTGAGTATCGCTGCTATAGAAAAGACCTTTTGAAAAATCATCTTTATATACCTGCATCTGTCGGAAAGAATAGTAAGATGCCAGGGCCGTTGCGGAACTGAGTAAGGCAAAGAAGGGCAACATGGCCTGAGGGAAAAGATCCAATACCGCGTTGTTTGGTTTACAGAAATAATATGGGCAGGAAGCCGGAAAGGCAGAGAGCAGGCTAAAGGTAAAAAGGATACTCCCGGTAAAGGAAAATATAAGACTCAAAGATTTTTCCCACTGAAGAGCTATACTGAAAAATAAAGCAGAGCTTAAGAAAAAGGTAATACCCGGTGAAAAATGAAATAGCCAGTTGCCGGCCAGACCATTTAGCATTCCATTTAATAAGCCCGGCACTGCATTGTTATTGAAGGATGGATAGTTGGTAGCAAAGGCGTAAATAAATGCGATACCGAGATATAGAAGGGATAGAAAATGTGCTTTTTCTTTGAGATTCCCTGTTTGTTTTTTTAGGATAAGACTTAAAGGCTTTAAGGACAGGGTGATGCTTAATGCTATGAAGGCATGCAGGGGACCCGACCAGAAGGGATACAGATTACCCGTATGAGAAATTCCTTCTAAGATGAGAATTCCGCTTAAACCAAACATAACAATTCCTGCATGTTTTGTCTCTATTGAACTCATCAGCACAAGTCCTGAGAGTAAAAGAATTAGTCCAGGGCTGATAAATGCATACGAAAACGCAATGAAAAATAAGAGGAAAGTTGTAAGAAAAGACCAGCTACTGAAACCCGCTTGTAAATTAGAAAAAGGTGATTCTTCCTGAAAAATAGAGCGATATAGTCTCTGTAAAATTCCATAGGGAATAAGAATGGCAAGTATTGCAAAAAATAAACCGGAAAAAGCGATTCCTTTAGCAGCTTTTCTTATTACTAAAGCTTCATCCCAACCTGAAGGTAAATATAGGTTGGATAAAAGCCAATCTGTATTTACAAGGACTCTGTGTCCTGATGGTAACCATTTTCCTCCCGGAGGCTCCAGGGCTATCAAATCCTGTCCTATAAATGTGTGTTGTGAAAAGCTCAGGGCAAATACGGGAATGAGTAGAAAAAGAGAAATATGCAGAGAGATTGTGCGCTTTAAGAAGCAGGAATATAAGAAAAAGGCTAAGAAGGCACCGAAGAAAAAACTCGGCGGTGTTATGTATAGAAAACGAATCGTTCCCGGTAGTCCTACAAGGAAGGCATCCAGAATAAGGACGATACCTAAGAGAAGCATAGAATAAAGAGGAACGAATTTATAATAGAGACCGTGTACGGGTTTTCCCAGTAAGCTGCCAATAAATTCTCCCTTACGTTTTAAAAATACAGAAAAGAGATAGAGTAAGACAATAATAACAGACAAATTTCTTCCGACTATAGCCGGTGGTAGAGGTCTTCCGATTCGGTTAATTACCGCTGTGAGGCCTACAAATACAAAAATTCCGATAAGACCCAAAACAGAGCCTTTTAGATTTAAAAAGGAATAGCCGGGTAGTATAAAGACAGAAAGCATATTCAAGCTCAATAAGACTCCTGAAAGAATGAGGAGATTTCTGTCGGGGTAGTCTGCAAGGGAAAACCAGGGTACGATTTGGGAAAGGCTATAGAAGAGAAAAACGAGGGAGACGCTACTCAAACCATCTCGGAGTAATAAGGTGTTATTTGCATAAAAAGGAAATCGGAAGGTCTTTAAAACTCTTCTGGCCCTACTGTTTTTAATTTCTGCATCCGGGAAGATAGGAATCAGGCCGGCTAATAAACCGGAGAGAAAACAAAAGGCGGAAGAAACTAAAGCCGTGTTGGGTATATTAGAAATATAATATTTGGAAAAAAGTAGGTTCCAGAAAGTAAGAGCGAGTATCAAAAAGCCTGCAAAACTTACTACGCGGGTTTTATCCCGAAAAGACCGGAGGATGGTAAAGGCTCCGGTTAGAAGTAAAAACAAATTGGCCAGGTTGGAGCTTTCCCGGTTAAAAGATAGAAAAGATAAAGAAAAAAATATGGAGACTAAGGCCACATCGTCAAAGGGTTTAAAATCGTCTTCTTTGCTTCCCCATTTTAAAAGTTTATCAAAGCCCAGACCGAATAGACTATAGGAGATGGCCAGTAATCCCGAAAGAAGGGCTATTCTGAATGCCAAATTCTGTGTGGGATAGAGAGCAGAAAAGGCTTGCAAAATAGCAAAGCCACCCAGACCGGCTATAAAATGAAAGAAGCTGTTTTGTTTGTACCCTGCGTAATGGTTGAAGCCAAAGAAGAGAATTCCATAAATCAATAAGGGAGATATTAAATAGGGAAGTATTGGACTAAATTGTAATATAGCAAAAAGGAATATACCGGATAACCCCCCCCAAAAAGCCAGGGAAGTTTGTAAACTGTCTTTTACATGTCGATAAAAAACAATTCCGAGCATAGGAATAAACGCAGCAGAGACGAATGGCCAGAAGTTTTGAGGGGCAAATTCCTTTCCTAAAAGATAAGATGTAAAAATGGAGAGTAGCATAAAAGGATGAATCGCTCTTGTATGCCTTGCTGTAGTATGCAGAAAAATTAGTGTCGCAAGAGTCGGGTGCAGGAAATAGATTAGCCTTTCAAAAACAGTATTGAAGGGTACAGGAAGAATATATAGGAAGATTAAGCTGCCGCTTCCTATGCTTAAAACAATGGCTAAAAAGATAATTTCAAAAACCGAATAGATAAAAGGATAAGCTGAGGGTTTCGAATGTCTGTAAAAGGCATGAGCTAAAGCATAGCTAAATGCTAAGATCCAGAGAAGGAAAACCGCCGGTAAAAGCAAATTGTTACCGGTAAAAATAAGCTCTTTCGATAGATTGAAAAATACGAGCAGGATAGAAATATTCGCATAAAAGGGAAGAAGTAAAAGTCCTTTTTGTTGTATTTGTTTCTGTCTGTATATCCATTCCGATTGCAGACTGAAGAATAAAATGGGTAAGAAGATAAGATAATTTGCGAGGCCTTTTTGGGTGGCATACGGAACGAGAGCCAGAATAAACATGGAAGGAAGAATAGTAAGAGAAAATGTAGTTCCACTCAGGTTGAACTGCGGGCTGATGACTTTTAAGAGACCGAAGCTTGCGAGTCCTAAAAGAAACAGGGAGATAAAACCGAAGCTAAGATTTTGGGATACTATATCCGAGCAGAGAGAAAATGTAACGGGAAATAATAGTAAGGAAATGCCCGAAAGAATTCTTCCCGTCATGATAGACTTTCTTTGTAAGAATAAGCCCAGTCCGGAAAATAAAACCTGGTAGATAAACAAAGCAAAGAGAACCAGGCCGAGACGGGAAAGGCCGCTCAGTGTCATCCAGGCTTCCCGGATTCCCATAATAGAACCGGCAAGAACGAGAAGAGAACCAATAAACCACCAGATGTACTCATTTAATAGAGGACGAATGCCGGCCCAGAGAAGAGAGTTGCTTCTATCCAGTTCTGCAAAAACAGAGACACCGGCGAATTCCCCGGCTTCGGAAAGATCATCCCCGGAAACACTTTCTTTTCTCAGGTTTCTTTTTTGCGGAAAACCCTTTTCTCTCCAGAAGGGATCAATTATGCCCGAGAGTCCGGAAAAGAAACTTTGAATCCATTCAAAAAAAGAAGCAAGTAAAAGTCCTAGAAGGTTTTGTTCTTCTGCTTTTGTTATCGGTTCCGGAAGGGGAGCTGTAGTTTCTGCATCTATAGCCAGGTTAATCTCTGTGTAAGTTTCCTTACTAATTTTGCCTTTCTTCTTCCAGCTCTGGATATAATCTTTCATTTTTCCGAGGACAAGCCTGTCGAGGTTCTTCTGGCTCTCCGACTCCAGGGGCAGGGAACAAACCGGACAGTTTCTTCCGGGAAAACCGGGATGAAAGGTTTTGCAGGATGGGCATATCATAGATGAGTAACTCCGTGAGGAACGAAAGTTTAATTGAAAACCAGTATAAGTGCCCGTTCAAAAGCTGTAAAGCCGGATCTTCCATCTGCAAAAAATGTTTATTCCTCGATGGGAAAAACCGGCCTTATGTTGTTTTATCCGAATAGGTTTTTTACTTTTCCACCCAGGTCTGTCAGTTTTTCCGAAACTGCTTTTTTAGAATTTTCCCATTTTTCGCTGGCGTCTTTGCTCAGGTTTTCCATTTCTCCCTGAAGTTCTGTAAGCTTTTTCTTTAATTCTTTTTTCTCTTCTTCAATTCCATCTCTTAGTTCTTTTGTTCCGAGATTAAAGTGTAAGCGAAATGTATCCAGATGAGTTTTGAAATTCTCTGCTTTAGTTTCCATTAAGGCTTTTATGGATTTAACTTCTTCTTCCCCTTTCTGACTCAGTTCCTTGATTTTGAGATTCAGATTTTCCAGGGCTTTATCAAGATTCGCTTTTTGTTTCTCGAATTCTTCTTTGGTTTCTGCCCGTTTTATTTCTAATTGAGTTTGTAAATCTAAAAGGGCGGCCTGAAGTTTTTGAGAAGATTCATCTTTTACATTTTCCAGGGTTTTAAGGGCTTCTTGAATGGAATGTAAAAACTCTGTTTTTAGTTCTTCAAACTTATCTACTGCTTCTTTCTTTCCGAGGCTTAGTTGAAGTTGTATTTGCTCATATTTGCCTTTCAATTCTTCTATATAGGACTTTTTTTCTTGTTCCATGGTTTCTCTTTTTCCGTGTTATTCGGGACTCAGTTCCCAGCTTCCCTAATGTCCATACCGGTATAAAAAATAAAGAACGTCAACTGAAATTAATTTAAGCTTTCTTCCCGGTCATTTTTCTATCCTTTCTTTCGGAATTCGACATAATGCAAAATAGACGCCCTGCCGATAGAAATAAGGTGAAAACCGTCTTAGGCAAAGAGGAAGTAGAAAAGGGCAGTTTTACCTGTTCTAATTGTGGTAGTTTATCAAGACTCTCCCGGATCCCGCAGAGACCGGGCCTATACAAAATCACCTGCTTTCATTGCAAGGAACCAACCTATCTCAGAGTTAGCCCACCTTCTCCTCCACCGGAAATACCGGCAGAAGAGCCAAAAGCTTCAAAACACTCCAATATCTTAGAAGAGGCCATCCGAAAGAAAAAAGAAGAAAAAAAACACCGGACAGTTCAGGAAACGGAAGCGGTAAACGTTCCGAAAGAAAAGGGAAAGGGGATTTTTGAAGAGACTCCTGTAGAAAGAAAACCTCTTTACGAAACTGAAGCCCTTGAAAGTGAGGAGGAACCGGTTCTTAAGCCTACACCTGAGATAAAAAAAGAAAAAGAAAGGGATTTTATTCCCAAACGTCCGGTTTTACGAGATTTTCTCTGGGAAAAAAATGTACCCCTGATTCTTCGTTCCAGGGGGCTTTTGATTTTTTCTATCCTCTTTGCTATTGCGATGATATTCGGTCTTACTTTTCTTGTTATGAGTTTTAATAAGGCTACCGAAAACCTTGATGGTCTTCTAACTGAGCTTTCTAAGAATAAACCCAGTATGGTCTATGATCGTAGCGGGAACTTACTCTCAGAAATTTATCAAAAAAAAGTAGGAACCAGTAATTTGGAAGATTTTCCCAAAGGGCTGGTTCAAATGATTCTGGCAGTTGAAGATCGAAATTTTTACGACCATGGTGGAATCGACTATATTGCTATTTTTCGAGCCTTATTTCGAAACATCTCCCATTTTGGCTATTCTCAGGGGGCCTCCACTATAACCATGCAGCTTTCCCGCATTCTCATTAAAGACCGACAAAAAAGCCTGTCGCGAAAGTTCCGGGAAGCTGAAATTGCTTTCGCCCTGGAAACAAGGCTGAAAAAAGACGAAATCCTCAAAGCCTACTTGAACCAGGTCTATCTCGGACATGGCGCCTATGGGTTTGAGAACGCTGCTATGTACTATTTTAACCGAGAATTAAAGGATTTGAAGGTTAAGGAAATGATCCTTTTAGCCTCCCTGGCTTCAGCACCGGAACGGTATTCTCCTTTTAAACACAGGGAGCTTTCTAAGAAAAGAGTAAAAATTATAGTTGAGCAGTTGATTCGTTATAATATCATCCAGCCTTCGATTCGCGCAGAAATCGATGACTTCTATGCCGGTTTAAAACCTCCTCCTTATAAATCGGTTTTTAAAGGCCGGTACGATGAGGCACCCTATGTCACCGAGCATGTTCGATCTATTCTTAAAGCAGTAAACCCGGATAAAAACATTTACTATGAAGGGGGATTTAAAATAGAGACGACTATTCAACTGGATCTACAGAAGCAAGCCATTTTGGACACTCAGAAACATGTCGATTACCTTACCGGTAAAAAGGGTGGAATTAAAAAGGTCTGGTTAAAGAAAGACGAAAAACCCCCGGTTTCTGATGATTCCACTCTACAGGCAGCAGTTATAGGCCTTGATCCCCAGACCGGCGAAATTCTCTTTATGCACGGAGGAGGGGACAGATTTCATCAGGATAACCAGCTCAACCGGGCTATCCAGATACGCAGGCAGACCGGGAGTTCGATAAAACCCGTTCTTTATGCGGCAGCCATAGATTCCGGAAAGGTGCATACAGGCATGAGAGTTATGGATGCCAAGGTTTTTTACAGGGGAAAGAATGGAGAGAAGGATTGGACACCCAATAACTTTGATAAGGAATATCTTGGAGAAATTTCTCTCCGTACAGCCCTGGAGAAGTCTAAGAATACAGTAGCAGTCCAAATTGCAGAAAAAATTGGTCTTTCGACGGTAGCGAGATACTACCAGCAGTTTTTCTTTCCGGATCCTCAGGAATATAAAAAGCGTTACCGGGATGATTTGTCTGTAGCTCTGGGTTCCCTGGAATTTTCTCCTCTGGAGATGGCCACCGTGTTTTCTTCTTTTGCCAATGATGGTAAAATACAGAGACCCTATCTGATACGTAGAATTACATCTTCCACCGGGAAGGTAATTTATGAATATGATCTGAATGATGAATTTAATATGAAAATTCCTTTTGAGAGAAGGGTGGTAAACCCGGATACAGCCGAAGTTATGATTAGTCTCATGACCAGCAGTGCCCGCTACAGTAGTGTAAGGAAAACCGGTTATAAAGGAATCGTCGCCGGAAAGACCGGCACTACTAACGATTATAAAGATGCCTGGTTTGTAGGTCTCAAACCCAACCTGTCTCTTGCTGTCTGGATAGGTTATGATGATTCCGCATACGGAATGGGACCCAAAGGAGTGGGTTCTCTGGCAGCAGCTCCCCTCTGGGGAACAATAGCCGCTCATGCAGATACTCTGGCTGTTTTACCGAAAAGAAGCTTTACATTCAGTAAGAATGCTGAGCAAATAGAAATATGCAAAGAGACAGGGCTTGATGCCAGTGCCTGTCCCTGTGAAGCAAAGGAGAAAGAGTTTTTTACAAGCAAGGCAAAGCCTTCTAAAGAATGCATTGCTCCTGCTGTAGATAAATCGAATTCAATCCAATCTCTTTTCTAAAGGAGGGAAGATGGGGTATCTAAAAATTTTTTTGTTCTATATAGTATGTTTACTAATCCCGTTAGTAGTTCAGGCAAAAGATGCAGCCTCTTATTTTGAAGAAGCCTATGAAATAGAAAAAAGCTCTCCACTTTTTGCAATTCCATTATATGAGAATATTTTAAATAATATAAAGAATAAAGATATAAATAAAACTGCCATCAGTCGCTTATTTTACTTATATGTGAAATATAATATGTATGAGGAAGTATTCTTATTCAATAAAAAGCATAGTCCGAATAAGAGTCGGAAGAAAAATACATCTAAAATTATAGAAAAACTATCCAAAAGATTGGGTTTAAGTCCCTTAGAACTTTCATCTATTATTAGTCTTGCTGTAAGTGCTGATAAAAGTACACATCCTTTATTAGTGGAGAAATATAAGTTAAAACCCAGTATAGAACTGTTTCACCTGATTTTTTCTATTAAAATGAAAGTACCGGATACGGAGGGAATTGCTTATCTTCTTTCTGAATCACCCAATGCAAACCCCATATTTCGCCTGGCTTATTTTCTTAAAGCGAAACCGGAAAGTCTAAGAAAAGCCTTTTTTGATATGGCTTCCATTTCAGCTCTTTCTACCCAGCAAAAGATGGATATGTTATACCTCTATGGTTTACACCTGCGAAACCAGAGAAGGTATAAACTCTCTGCGAGGTATCTCTGGATGAGCTCCTCTTACAATCCTTATAAACGTAAGAACTATATTGATATTAGTACAGTAGAACTGGCTAAAACTTTGATTATTTCCGGACGTTCCAGTGAAGCCTGTTCCTTTTTGAAGCCGGGAAAAATTCTTATAAGAAACGAAGGAGATGAACTATTAGATTTATATTGTAAACAAAAAAATACCCTTAAAATTAAGAAGTTAAAACCCTCCTTGCAGATTTTAGCTCAAAGAGAAAACGGACTTTTCTTTAAAAAAATATTAAGGATTATTAATTAAGGTATTTACCATGAAATATATTATATTTATCTTATTAACAGTATCTTTGTTTGCAACAGAAGAGAAAAGTAAATATCCTTTTTTCTATTTAAAACCCCTGCGATTGAATCTCGACTTAAATCCCGAATTAGTAAAAGTTTGCAGAATTGTTTCTAAGGATGTTTTAAAGTATCGGAAATTGTCCTTAAAAAATTGTTATAAACCCGGTTATTCTTTTAAAGGAGTTCTGGATTCCGCTTTGAAAGATTATCCCGACAAGAAGGAATTGGTTTTTAAGATAGTAGATACCCTTGATAAACCTGTTGAGATTGAAATCGAGATAGATGAGAATAAATTTAGTTTAATGGGTTTTGTGTATATGCAAAAAGAACAGACCTTTCATATTGAATTAAAAGATAAAAAAGGAAATTTCTTTTTCTATACAAGTGAGCCGGTACTGGTTCATCTAATTGCTAATTCCGAAGAAGGGTCAAAAGAAGATACAGAACCAATTCAGATAGAAAAGAAGAAGGAAGAGGAATTGGAATAATGACAAAAACCGGTAAACTTTCTCTACTTATATCCATACTGCTTTTACTTCTGGCATTCTGGGATAATGAATATATGAAACATATCCGGGGATTGGTGGTTCTGATTCACGAAGTCTCTCATGCCCTGGCAGCACTTTTTACCGGCGGTCTGGTAGAAAAGATAAGTATTCATAGCAATAATTCGGGAGAAACCATAGCTGTAGCCGGCAAAGGTTCTTTTTTATTTATCGTTTCTGCCGGCTATTTGGGTTCTTCTTTTGCCGGTGGTTTTTTATTAAACCGGGGTTTAAAAGATGAACATGTAAAACCTCTCCTCTTAGGACTGGGGTTAATTCTTGCGTTTTTAAGTTTTTTCTATTCGAGTATGGAAGATTTGGCCTTTATCACAGGTATTGCCTGGGGAACTTTCTTTTTTCTTTCTGGTTTATTCGGAGGGAAATATGGTCGTTATCTTTTGATATTTATCGGAACCTGTCTCGGACTTTACAGCGTTTATGATCTTTTTGATTTTATAGGAAATATACACCTGACCGATGCCGGCATTTTAGCATCCTATCTACTCGGCAAACCTCCCATGTCAGAAGAAATTCGGGACTTAGGTTATATTATTGCCCTTTTATGGTCTTTTATTAGTTGTTTTCTCTTATATGCGTTTATTAGTAATGCCATGAATATTGAAGATGACAAAGATTTGGGTTTAGAAGAAATGTTAGAGCAGGTAAATAGGGGGAATGTTCAACCGGAAGTTGCTGACTGGTTTTTGAACAAGGGATTGGATTTAGATGGTAAGCCCTTAACGAATGAAACGATTAAAAAAATTTATGAGGTAAAAAACAAACATCATGTCTAAGAGAATTTTAGTTACAGGGGGAGCCGGTTTTATAGGGTCTCATCTATGTGAAAGATTATTAGAAGAGAATAATGAAGTAATTTGTATAGATAATTTCTTTACAGGGCGAAAAAAGAATCTGTATCACCTTATGGATAAACGTCGATTTGAATTAATCCGACACGATATCATTGAACCCTTTCAAATTGAAGTTGACCAAATTTTTAACTTTGCCTGTCCGGCATCTCCCGTCCATTATCAGTATAACCCGATAAAAACAGTCAAGACAAATGTTCTCGGAACCACCAATATGCTGGGACTGGCCAGGAGAACAGGAGCCAGAATTTTGCAGGCTTCTACCAGTGAAGTTTATGGTAATCCCCTCGAACATCCGCAAAAGGAAACTTACTGGGGTAATGTCAATCCTATCGGTATTCGGAGTTGCTATGATGAAGGTAAGAGAATTGCCGAGACTCTTTGCTTTGATTATCACAGACAGAACAAGGTAGATATTCGTGTAATCCGTATATTTAATACTTATGGACCCCGGATGTTAGAGAATGATGGAAGGGTCGTGAGTAATTTTATTGTACAGGCACTACGCGGAGAGGATATTACGATCTATGGTGATGGCTCTCAAACCCGTTCCTTTTGCTATGTAGATGACCTGGTGGAAGGCATTCTTCGCATGATGAACAATCCCGATTTCATCGGACCGGTAAACCTCGGAAATAATAAGGAGTTTACCGTGAAAGAACTGGCCGAAGAAATAATCGCTTTAACCGGCTCCAAATCTCAATTGGTATTCAAGCCTTTACCGCAGGATGACCCGGTTCGCAGGCAGCCGGATTTAAGTCTTGCAAAAGAAAAATTGTCTTATGAACCCAAGGTGCCGCTTACGGAAGGATTAAAAAAGACAATCGCATATTTCGAAAAAGAAATACAAGAGGGAGGATAAATTTTGCGTAGTATAATTCTATTTGTCTGTAGTCTGTATCTTATTTCCTGCTCTTTAAAGACAAAGGTGTATAACCCGGAAGGGAAAAATGTGGATTCAAAAACTCTATCCCGCATTTTTACAGATGAGCGTCTGCGTATCATTTCTATTAATGGAAAGGAACTTTCGGATTCTTATACACATTATCGGTCTTCCTGGAATGATTTTTATATACCGGAAGGTGAATATACTTTTCTTCTTAGTTTTGCTTCTCAGAAGAAGGATGGGACTAAGGTTAAATACAGTTCTTCAGAGAATCCGAAAAATAACAGGACATTAAAAATGAAAGTAGAAAAAGGGATCCTCACCTTTATCTGTGCAGGGCTTTCTGCAAAAGATGAAAGTCAGTATCAGGAAAAGAAAGGTGGAGAAGTTAAGTGGCAACCTTTCAGTGTAGAATTAGAGTATTCGAGTGATCTAAAAGATAAAACCTTACAAGCTGCTTCAGTAACAAAGAAGTGCCGGGATAGAAACCAGCTTTTTCACAAGGATTAAAATGAAAGTCTCGGTTACGGTTAAGCCGGGTTCTAAAAAGCCCGGAATTGAAGAATTGGACCCGGAAAACTGGATTGTTCGGGTTCAAGAACCTGCCACAGACGGAAAAGCCAATGCAGCGGTGATAAAAGCCATCGCTGCCTATAAGAATATTGCAAAGTCCAAAGTGAAAATCATCCTTGGAGAAAAGTCAAAAAAGAAGTTAATTGAAATATCTTCTTAAGATAACTGTTCTTTCACCGGATCATTCTTCATTATAACTCTTTCCAGCCTGTCTCTGTCCCTATCATTGAAGTTACTATAACGGAAAAGATAGGTTCCCGAATTAAAAATAAGTTTCCCTATACAGCGTATTTTATGTGTTTCATCTAATTCCAGTTCCAGTTCCCAGAGCTCCTGACTGTTTACATCCCTGCTATCGGGTTCTTCAGCAGGATTGAAAACCAGGCCCCGTATAGAAACCTTCGTAGTAACTCCTCGAATTACCAGGGGTTTAACGTTTAACATAAGTTCGGGTTCTATAGGTCGCTCTTCACTTGCTTCTTCTCTGTCCGGAATGAATGTTTTTTTCACAGATCCATCTAACTGCAACTCTTCTATATAATGACCCTTCTTCTCCGGTGTCACTTTATTCTTTTTCGCTTCTCTTTGTTTCTCGGCCAGTATGCTTTTATAGTAGTAGGGTTCAGGAAATGCAGTCAATACTAGTTTTAAAGCAATTTGTGCCATGAGTTTTTGTGTATTCTTATAATCTAAAGCTCCGGTATGTTGGAATATTAGAGTATCCTTACCTATTGCCTTAACTTCACCGTGAAAAGTAAAGGAACCGAATTCAGGTCGAAAGATATAAAGTTCTATTTGCTCTTTAGCTTTCAGTCCTGTAGGATTTAGATCCGGATGAGCTAATAAGACTTCGTTCTGAACGGTTTTCATCACGGTACACATAAATTCTTTTTGATTATACAGAATATTACAGGCTTCTCCAGGGTATAAGTCCTGTATTGAAGAGAGTTTTTCATGAAGCATATTTCCGGGTATAAACAACCTGGCTAAAATGCTTACATTGGCTTTCGGATGATCTGACCTAAATTTTCTTAGATATTGAAGGAGCAAAAAGTGAAACATCTTTTTACTCATAGAACTTGCCAGTTCTTCCTGCTTATCACGACTCAAACTTGTGAAGAAGGTTTTAATAATCGCAATTTCCTGTGCATCGAGGCCGTGCTTCAGACTATAATGTAAAATTATATTCCAGTATTTGGATTTTTCCTGCTTGCTTCGAGTTGTTTTTCCGAAGAAATACGACAGACCGGCTCCTGCAAGAAAAAAGAGAAGGATAATGATAACTCCACCAATACCCAGCTTGGGCCATTCCAGAACTTTTTCTTGAGCTAATAATATGAAAATGGATTCCATAAAAATTCTCCTATTCTTAACACCCTGGTATTATTTTACCATTTTGGATGGAATACGCAAGTAATTTATCTTTTTGGCTATTGTATTTAGTAAAAAGGGCTAAACGGGGTAGGAAATTTATTCATTTTTTATAAGTTGATCTGATTCCAGTATTTCCATTACACGGGGAAGGATAATATCTTTAGAGGCCGGTTTGGGTAAAACGTGCTGTACTCCAATTTCATTTGCTAATTGTACATATTTCTTATAAGATTTTCCTTTCGGAATAATTACAGAAGTAAGAATAATCACCGGTATAGATTCAAATTGAGGACGTATTTTAATATTTCCTAAAAATTCAAATCCATCCATTTCGGGCATTGAAATATCAGTAATGATGAGAGCGGGTTGGAAGTGTCTTAAAAGCTCAAGGGCAATCAGGCCATTTTCAGCCTCGATAATAATGGTATCGGTGGCTCTTAAGATTTCTTTCAACTGTTCTCTTACGATTTCTTGATCTTCTACAATAAGAATAATTTTTTTATTCATCGGAAGACTCAGGAAAAAACTGGTTCCTTTTCCTTCCTGAGATTGTACCTGAATATCGCCGGAATGGGCTTCCATAATATCTTTACAAAAAGGTAGACCCAGCCCCGTTCCTATTTCTCCGAGAGTGCCGATAGTAGTTGTTTTTATCTCCTCCTTGAAAAGATCCGGCAAAAACTCTTCCGGTATACCTTTTCCGCTATCTTTAATTTCTAAGAACCTATCACCTTCATGAGGAATGATTTCTATAGTATCTTTCGCGGAACAAAACTTGACCGCATTGGATAGAAGATTGGTAAGTACTTCACGAAAAAGATTTGGATCTATAAAAATCTTAGTTTGTTTTTTTACCTGATTGACGAGGGTAATATCTTTTCGTTGTATCAGGGGATGGAATTGAGGAATGATATCATCCAAAATTGCTTTTAACTCTATAAATTCAGGTTGAAGGGTTAGTCTACCGGATTGTAGACGGTTCAGGTTGAGAAGTTTATCGATCATCCCTAAAAGGCTCTGTATGGAATTATAGAAATTCAGATACATTTCTTTTCTGTCTTTCGGACGAAACTCGTCTTCATCCTCGATCATCATCTCAAAGAAAGCGAGCATTCCACTTAAAGGAGAGCGAAGATCATGGGAAACAAGGGAGATAAACTTATCTTTCAAGCGGGTTGCTTCTTCAGCTTTTTCTTTTTCTTCTCTCAGGTCTTCTTCAGCTTTTTTTCTTTTTCGTATATCCTGTATTATCGAAAGACAATATTCTTTCGAATGAGAAGAAATGTAGTTATCTGTGATTTCTACAGGAATCAGGATGTTTTCTTTTGTTTGGTTTAAAGAAATATAAGTAAAAGAAGTTTGTTCTTTGAGCGTTTGCCAGTGTTCTTCCCAGCTTTTAGGGTTAAAATCCGGGTTAATATCGAGGTAACTCATTTGGAGTAGTTCTTCTCTTGTAAATCCGATGATTTCAGCAGCAGCTTTATTGGCATAGCAAATGGAAGCGTCCTTATTAACCACAAAGTAGGAGATGACAGAGATTTCAGCTGCTAATTGTATAATCGGATAATATTCGTTTTCAACCTGAGTTTGTATGGTTTCCAATTCATTTTTTAAGATTACATTGCTCTGACTTGTCTCAGGAGAAGATAAAAGTTTGATTCTATAATAAGAAAATGAAAGCAGGAAGATAAACATCCCGTAAGAGGATAACAAAGAAAAAGTATAAACGCCTGAAAGTATAAGAAAATCATTGAATACTGATAAACACCAAAGAATATAAGAGGGTAAAAATATCTTTCTTATTTCCGGTTTTAACTCCTTTGCCAGTAGTCTCAAGCTGAGAAGACTTAATAATAAAACAATAAACCTTGCATTATGATAAATAAAGTCATTACCCCTGCTAACAGGAAAATAAAGTCCTACAGAAAGAAAGAGAAGAAGTATAAAGGCTATTTTATATATAACATTTATCCTGTTCTCAAAGAAGTGATAGAGGATAGAATAAGCTAATGTGATAGAAGAAAGTTGAAAGAAAAGGAATTCCAAACCTTTTCCGCTTATAAGAGGTTCTGAAAAATAAATATAATAGCTGGTACTGACAGCAAAAAGGATTAAAATGTAATGACTTATTTTTTTAAAAAAGGGAGCGGTAAGAAAGAAAAGGGCCTGTGTAAGACCCATTCCTATAAATAAAAATTTGAGACTTTCTACTTTCATCCTTTAGGGCAGGGAATAAAGAACCTTCTTTTTTCCGAGCCTTTCACGATTCAATTCAATTCGATTATTGTAATAATAGTGTTTTTCAGGTTTGAGAAGTCCGAGAACTGAGAATAAATCCATTTCGAACTCCAGCATGGCCTCCGGAACCTCGTTTAATCCAACTTTTTTAGCTTTTTCTACATTTACAATAATGTGTCTGGAGTTAATCATATCCGGTACGATTCCCTCAGCTATAGCAGCAAAATTTTGTCGGGTGATAGTTCCTCCAACGCAGGTTCCCTTGCCTTTTGACCTGGAAATTTTTACTATTTGTGAGGTTACACGCATTACTTCCGGATCATCAGGAACCAGATTCATAGACGCAGAAAGGTCGGAACGGGCGGCTGTAATGTCATCGAGCTCTTCAAAAAACTTCGAATCCACAATTTCCATGATGTTTCTGTAGCCTGTAATGGTCTCAAGATTGATGGATTTGCGAATTTTTTCGTAGTCTGCTCTGGGGATCAGGGCTTTCAGGGTTTGAACGAAGTTTCGTAAGGCATACTCGGATTCTACCATAGGGGCTAAAATCGAATTTACATGTACAGAATGGCAAAAACGAATGTCCGTTCGGGCTTCTACGCCACCTATTTTTACTTTCAGGGGCATTATGTCCTTACTCAGGGCTTTGAGAAAACTCAGCTCTTCGTAATCCATGTCCTCGGTTTCTGTTCCACCTTTAAGGCCGTAAAAGCCATAAGTGTTTTTATAGTATTCGAGGTCTTTTTTGAGCTTTACAAGCTCTGATTCGATTTCTGGCCTCATTGGAATTACCTGTTGCATAGTCTTAATCAGACTATCGGCAATTTGTAATAAGTCAAACAAAATAATCCTATTTTATTTATGAAGGATAGGTTCCGGAATTCAGTCTGAAAATAATATTTTCCTTGTATCCGCTCTAAAAATCAGGGAATTACTGATGCTTCGCTCGCAGACTCTGTGAGAAATGAGGTCTTACCGAGGAGCGGTCTTTTTCAAGGAGGAATAATTTTTGTGTAGACACTTGCTTTTTAACTTTGAGCATATTACAAAACAGCGGGATTTTCTTCCTGCGTTTCTTGGAAACAAATTGATGGAAAATGATTTATTTAATGAGGAAGAAAAGGTTCTAGAATCCTGTGAATGTGCCCTAAAAGAGGAAGGTTCTCTTGATTTCAAAGATGAATTTAAGTCCTTGTTTAGCAATTATGAAAAACTATTAAAAGTAGCCCGAAAACTTACACGAACCAGTGATATAACCTCCAAGAAACTAAAGGAGGTAAATACTAAAGTAATCGAACAACGAGCAGAATTAAAGAAAGCCCATGATCTTATTCAGGAAGAACTGAAAGAAGCCGCGAAATATGTCCAGGCCTTATTTCCAAAACCTATAAGCGAACAGGATTATGCGGTTGATTGGCGGTTCATACCCTGTAGTTCATTGGGTGGTGATTCATTTGGCTATCATTGGATTGATAAGAATCATTTTGCATTTTATCTAATTGATGTCACCGGTCATGGAGTAAGAGCAGCTCTTCTTTCTGCTTCTGTTATTAATACACTTCGAAGTCAAACATTACCTAATACGAACTTTTTCGAGCCGGGAGATGTTCTTACTTCCCTAAATATAGCTTTCCCCCAGGAAACCCAGAACTATATGAATTTTACAATATGGTATGGTGTTTATCGGAAAGATACAAGAACTCTTACTTATTCCAGCGGAGGTCATCCTCCCACATTGATGTTTCCGGCAAATAGATATGAGTTTGATGAAGCAATCGAATTATCTACCAGGAATACCATGATTGGTTTACTTCCCGGTATAAAGTTTATTCAAGATAGTATTGTATTAAAAGAAGAATCCCGTCTTTATGTTTTTTCAGATGGAGCCTATGAAGTCCGACTGAGCAATGATAAAGTATTACAATATCCGCAATTTACATCTATCCTGAAGGAACTCCATTCGAGTCAAAAGCTAAATTTGGAGAATCTGCTTATCCATACCAAATCTTTATGTCAAACACCTGAATTTGAAGATGACTATACCATAATGGAAATTCGATTAGGGGTTTGATCCGCGAACAGGGGAAGGTTTTCTTTTATCAAGTGAATACTTCTCAGCGACTGCTCTAAAAAAAGCAATGGCCTGGTTTGAGCTTTGAAAATTATTGTTTGCAAAGTTGTAATTAGCTGAATTTTTAACAATGACAACGTTGGATTTTTTGTTTATGTAGATCATCTGATCATAGATTCCAACAGCAAGAAACTCCTTATCAAAATCTTCAGGAATCCACCATTGATAACCATAACCATGAACTGTACTGGCTGTATCTCTTTTACCGGGGAAAAGATATTTTTCCTGAGGGTAGGTTGATTCTTGTATCCAGGCTTTTGGAATGACTTGTCTGCCATTCAGAAAGCCATCCTGTAAATACAATATTCCAAAGCGAGCCATATCTCTGCTACGTAAGCATAAGCCACCTAAAGCCATAGCTTCCCCTGTATCATCAGCTAAAAAGTATGCGTTTGCTTCAGCTCCTAAATGAGACCACAAGTTTTTTACAAAAAGATTCTGAATTTTCTCTCCTGTTACATTACGTAAGACCATTCCCAATACATGAGTATCTATACTTACATAATGAAGAAAGGTTCCCGGTTTTCTTTGACTTCGCAGACTTAGTGCAAATTTATCAAAAGAGCCTCCTAAAGCGAGTATTCTTCCCAGACGATTAATGTCTGAGGATAGCTTAGTATAGTTTTCATCGAAATAAACTCCGCTCGACATTTGTAAAACATTTTTTACAGAAGCATCTTTATAGCCACTTTCCTTTAACTCTGGAACATATTTTGTTATTTTATCTGTAATCTTAATCTGTCCAGTTGCTACAGGTGGTCCGAATAGTGCAGAAATAAACGATTTTGTAACTGACCAGGATATTCTTAAATCCGTATCCTTTGTTCCTAAATAATAATCTTCATATATTATTGTATTATCTTGAACAATAATAAGAGCAGTTGTTATGGATTCCTCAAGAAACTTCTTACTATTATATGTCTTATTTTTATATAAAAATGTTTCAGGAATCGGGGATATGTTCTTTTGGAATTTGTGAACTTTGCCACTTCTTCTCAGATAAATAATAGGCATTCCTATTTTATCCATATTAGAAAAGTTATATACAATTTTATCTGGTGAAAACAGAGTCAATATATTATATAGGCGTAATACTTCATCCAGCAATTCCCGCTTTGCTTGTAACAGGCAGATAAGGCTAAGATTTTTGGGTTTGCAGGGAATGCTTTCGTAAACTTTTTCATCAAAAATCGCTTGTACCTGTACAGGGATATAGTCTTTTTGACTATATGTCAGGCAAAAACGAGTTACACGCACGGGTAGATTTATCAGCAGATGGACTTTATCAAGCAATTCGGGAGGAATTTTCTAAAATTCCAGACCACAGGGTCAATCCTTCGATTTCTCTAACAGATGCTTTGATGTCAGCCTTTGCTATCTTTTCTCAAAAGAACGCATCACTTCTTGAGTTTGAAAGAGAAAAAGTGAAGAATAAAAATCTTCAAAGTATATACAAGATTCAAGAGATACCTTCTGACACTCAAATGAGAGAAATTGTTGATGAAGTTTCAACAGGAGCTTTCAGGAAAATATATAAAAACCTTTTTTCAAAACTTCAGCGTGGCAAGGTTCTCGAATCTTATCGTGTCCTTGATGATTATTATATTCTTTCCGGAGACGGAACCGGATTCTTCTCTTCAGGAAAAATTCATTGTAAATCCTGTCTTGTAAAGAATAAGAAAAGTGAAACTCTCTACCAGCATATGATGTATGGTGCCTGTATTGTGCATCCGGATAAGAAAGAAGTTATCCCTCTTATTGTGTATTCCGGTTCAACCCTGCCAGTCATTCCGGTGAAAGTTGCCACCTGACTTAATGAAATAGAATTGCATTCCGTTTTTAGCTTTACCAGGCTTCTGGTTGAAACTTTACCACACGGAAAATAAGTAATTCGGGACAAAGGTTAAAAGTTTCCTCAATCATCGCAACGAAAAAGTCTTTCAACTAAGAGGGGAAAGACTGATGAATCAGAGGATAAAAATGAATAAAATTGTTGAAATAGTAAGACTCTACGAACTGGGTTTGAGTAAACGGAGTATTAGTCGAAACTTAAGTATTTCTCGTCCAGTAGTATCAGAGTATCTCCAAATATTCCGCAAGTCAAATATGACATATAAAGACCTCTCTCTTATGAAGGAAAGTGAGGTTCTGGATATATTAGATTCCAGAAATCTTTCCCGAAAAGAAAGGTATCAGCAGCTATCCATTAGGTTTCCTGACTATGCTGTTCAGTTGAAAAGAGTTGGAGTTACCCTGCAAATATTGTGGGAAGAATATACAAAAGAAGTTTCAGAACCCTATAGCTATACCCAGTTTTGTTATCACTATCAGACATGGAAAAACAGCAAAGAAGTCAGTATGCATATAGAGCATAAATATGGTGATAAACTGTTTGTGGACTTTACCGGAAAAAAGCTAAAAATAAAAGATCCCAAAACAAATGAAGAAAGAGAAGTTGAAGTATTTGTTTCTGTATTAGGTGCGAGTCAATTAACTTATGTAGAAGCGGTATATTCTCAGAAGAAAGAAGATTTTATTCGTGCCTGTGAGAATAGTTTACAATATCTTGGAGGGGTTGTGAATGCGATTGTTCCGGATTGCTTAAAAGCTGCGGTAACAAAAAGTGATAGGTATGAACCTGAAATCAATCCTGAGCTTTTGGATTTTGCCAGACATTATGATACGGTTATTTTCCCGGCAAGGCCCTATAAGCCCAAAGATAAAGCACTCGTAGAAAATGCGGTGAACATAGTATATACTAGAATATTTGCTCCTCTTAGAGATCAAACATTCCTGAGCCTCTCAGAATTGAATGAGGCAATACAGAAACTATTAGATAAACATAATAATCTAAAAATGCAGAGATTAAATCATTCAAGAAGAGAAGATTTTGAAAGAAACGAAAAACAGTTACTAAAGCCTCTACCTGCAGAAAAATACATGTTCAAGAAATTTGCAATGTCTACAGTAGCTGTAAATTATCATGTCTACCTTCCTGAAGATAAAAACTATTACAGCGTGCCTTATCGCCTAAAAGGTCGTAAAACCACGATAATCTATACTCAGGATATAGTTGAGGTATTCTACAATAATGAGAGAGTGGCTTTGCATAAACGTGATAGAGCACAGGGTAAATATAGCACAAATATAGACCATATGCCTCCCTCTCACAAGTCTTATGCGGAATGGAATTCTGAAATGATATTAAGCAGAGCATCTCTTCTGGGAGTAAGTGTAAGGGAGCTATCCTCAAATATTCTAAATACTTACAAATATCCCGAACAGGGATATAAAGTATGCATAGGGATTATTAACCTTGGAAAGAAATATGGGGGAAAGCGAGTTAATAGAGCCTGTGAAATCGCATTAGAATACAAGCAAATAGGCTACAGATTTATAAAAAATATTTTGCTAAATGGAATGGATGCATACGAGCAAGAAAACTTATCTTCCAATGACATCAAACATGAAAACCTGAGAGGAAAAGTATATTACAATAAGGAAGAATACTGATATGACTAATGAAGATACACTTGAAAAAATAAAAATATGGTTCTAAAATTAAGCTCCTTTGAATGGATCAAAAGGAAATATAACCTTATTATATCCGGCCCGACCGGAACTGGGAAAAGTTATTTAGCATGTGCTTTTGGAAATAATGCCTGCCTGGAAGGATACTCTGTGCTATATTACAATAGCAGTAAATTATTCAATTCTTTAAGAATGAAAAAAGTCGATGGAAGTTACAATAGAGAAATTGATAAGATAAAAAAAACGGATCTACTTATCCTTGATGATTTTGGACTGGAACCGTTTGATAAGAAAACAGCATTGTTTCTTATGGAAATAATTGAAGATAGACATGGACAAAAGTCAACAATTATTACTTCTCAATACCCTATTTCATCCTGGCATGATGTGGTAAATAACCAGACAATTGCTGATGCAGTTTGTGACAGAATATTACACTCTTCTTACACATTCACGTTGAAAGGAGATTCCATGAGAAAATTAATTACAAAAGGTTTGACTTAATCTATGTTAGGCTTTCATCTGTCATTAGGATGATTTTGAAAACATTTGAGTGGTAAAGTTTCAACCGGAATGACTGGCAGATTTCACCGAAATATACACTTATGTTTGAACCTATTACAAACGAAGATGGGAAAACAAAAAATGACTGTGAGTTAAACGCCTCTAAACGATTTATTGAAGATTTTAGAAGAGAGCATCCTCATTTAAAAACAATATTTGTAGAGGATTCTCTGTTTTCAAATGCTCCCCACATTGAATTATTGAAAGAAAAGAATCTATCCTTTATCATAGGTGTAAAAGAAAAAAATCACAAACACCTTTACAATCAATTTGATAAGCTACAGGAATTGAAAAAGACAGAGCAACTCTGTATAGAGAAAGATGGAGTTTCTCATTACTTTTCTTTTACAAACCAAATCTTTTTAAATGAGACTTCAGAACTCAAAGTCAATATCCTTGAGTATAAGCAGGTGGATAAAAAAGAGCATATGATTGTTTTTTGCTGGGTTACAGATATTGAAATTACAAAAGAAAATGCTTATGAATTGATGCGAATCGCGAGATCACGATGGAAGATAGAAAATGAAACCTTTAATACTCTAAAAAATCAGGGTTATCACTTTGAACATAATTATGGACATGGCAGTAAGAATTTGTCTAATAACTTTGCAACTCTTATGGTACTTGCTTTTCTTGTAGATCAAATCCAACAATCGAGCTGTGCATTATTCCGAAAAGCACTTGGGACTTTTCATGCAAAAAGATTATTCTGGCAAAAGATAAGAAACTTGTTTGAAATATTTGAATTTTCATCTATGGAGCAACTATTCCAGGCTATTGCTTATGGATTTAAAGCAAATATTTCTATAGGAGAAAATTCATCATAGCGAGATTTTTAAAAACAGTGAAAAATTTTCTGAAGGAGCTATTCATTCATTTTTCCTTGTACTAATTTTACTATGATTTTAGCTCAATTTTTACTATACATAAGTATTTTGGGTTCTTTTCCTCGAAGAAAACCCGTAAGTTATGGGTTAAAAAACAGGCTTTAAGAAGCCTTGTACTCTAAAGCGGGAATTGCTGACTCCAGCTTGATTAGTAATAATCTTTATATTGGAGCTTATTACACTTATTTCGAAAAAAGAACTATTACAATCATTATTAATACAAAACTTATATTTATATCCAATTTCTAGTTTTTTAATAATACTACCTTTTATAACCTTATAGAATTCAAAAAAAGTAAAATTATCCAAACTTCTTAGAAGACTCGAAGTATTTTCATTGGAATTATTGGGTTTTCTATAAATTCCAAAGTTGGCATCTATTAAAATATTATTTAAATCCGTTACCGTACCACTTACAAGTGTTGTATTATCAGAATTTTGATTACTAGTATTACTTATAATACCATACATAATTAAAAAATCTTGCAGTTTGTTATTTTTTTTATTTGAACAACCTGTTATAATAAACATAGATAAGATTACTAAAACAATTATAAAAACTATTTTTTTATAATTTCTTGATTTCATATATTCTCCTTTCGAAAATAATTTTGCAATGGCACTTAACGTTAGAGCGTAGCCGACGTGCCGCTTCGGCATGTCACCGAGCCAAAGAGCTTTTGCCAATGCAAGTGTCGTGACTGAGTGACTTCCGATCTTACGAAGGCACTACACTTGCTTGGAGAACCAAGGCTCTCTCGGTGCAAGGAAACAAGCGATTTCCTATTCTGGCTTGTTTCCGCAGTGGCTACGCTCACAGACTGTGTGAAAAGTCTCGTTATTGAATATTTTTTGTTTGTCAGGAATGTAATGTATATAGAAAATTTCCTTATAACGATAAAGAGTTATAGGTGCAGCTATGAATTATATACAAGGAACTTCTCGAGAACAGATAGTATTATACAGTGAATGTTTGGATAACGTCATAAAAGAAGATAGTCCGGTAAGGGTTATTGATGCCTATGTTGATAATCTCGATCTTAAAAAATTAGGTTTTAAAATTCCAAAGTTAGAAACAGGTAAACCACCATATAATCCACATGATTTACTAAAAATATATTTATACGGATATATAGAACGAATCCGAAGTAGCAGAAAATTAGAGAAGGAATGTAATAGAAACCAGGAACTTAGGTGGTTAACAAAGAATCTCGCCCCGGATTTTAAGACAATAGCTGATTTTCGAAAAAATAATAAAGATGGAATAAAAAATATCTTCAAAGAGTTTTTATTCTTTTGCAAGAAAATGAATCTACTAACTCTTTCAATAGTTGGAATTGATGGAACGAAGCTAAGAGCACAGAACGGACAAAATAATGTATTTAAAAGAGAGCGTATTGAAAATATCGAGCAAAATATAAAATCCAAAATACAGGAATATTTGGAGGAATTAGAATTGAATGATATTTCCGAAGCAAATGAACTAAATCTTAAAGATGGAGATGAAGCCAGGGATGTATTAAATAAACTAAAAAGACTAACGAAATACAATGATAAAGTGAAAGGGATTCGGGAATTATTTGAAAACGACCCGGAACTACAGGTCTATTTTGCTAACGACACAGATTCAAGATTTCAAAGTGACAAAGGAAAAATTCGTCCTGGATATAATGCCCAAACTGCAGTGGATAATACAAATAAGTTGATTATTGCAAATGATGTATCGCAAAAGTCAAATGACCTGGAACAAATGACTCCTATGATTGAAAAAGTCCAGTCGATAAAAGAAGAACTTAAAATAGAAAATGAGACAAATGCAGTAATGGATTCCGGATATTTTAGTGAAAAAGAAATAATGAATAATAAAGATAAATCGGGGATAAATATTATAGTACCAGATACCAAATCTGCACTGGATAGTAATAATAAGCGTGAATGTAAAAGTAATCCTGATAAACTTCCTGCAAAAGGATATGAAATCCAGGATTTTGTTTATGATAAAGAGCGGGATATATACGTATGTCCGGCAGGAAAAGAATTAAATAGACAAAATGAAAATCCAAGACAGACGTCATACGGGATTTATGTAAATGAGTATAAATGTAAGGAATGTAAAGATTGTTTTCATAGAGCAAAATGTACCAATAGTAAAACTGGACGAACTATTCGGGTCTCGATAAACCGAGAGACAATGGATGATTTTAAAAAAGAGATGGGGAACGAGGAAAATAAAAAGCTAATTCGTAAACGTAAGGAGATTGTGGAACACCCATTTGGCACTATAAAGAGAAATTTGGGGTTCACTTACTTTATACAAAAAGGAATTAGAAGCGTTCAGGCCGAATTTAGTTTCATATGTTTTGCTTATAATTTTAAAAGAGTCATAAATATTCTGGGAATAAGGGCTTTTATAGATGCTGTAAATGCAAAATAGTAGGAATAATAGATTTTTATTTGATGGATAGCAATGAATTTTCTCTCTTTTATGACTTATAGTAAATTTATTTACTAAAAACCAATTTGGAATGATTGGTTTTTAGTTTTTTTAGTAAGAACCGAGTTCGTCAATATCTACAGGTTTTTTTTTGCTCACTTTTCACACAGTCTGTCAGCAACCACATCTGTCTGAGTCGAAGCCAGGCTCATAATCCGTGTAAAATATGTACTACAACCTCCGGTGGACAGGAATAACGCACCGGCAGTACGGATGTCCCGATTCCCCTTGAGGTATAGCCGTGCATATTATCTCTCTTCCAGGCACCGGAAAAAATATCATTGGGCAGGTTTATATTCTTCCAAATAGGTCTTCCTCCGGGAAAGCAAATCTGTCCACCGTGTGTTTGGCCACAAAGATACAGGTTTATATTTTCTTCACTGGCGATTTTCCAGAGCGAAGGAGAATGATTTAGTAGAATACTAAATAAATTTGGTTCAGCTTTTTTTCTTAAGTTCTTCAATTCTGAAGAGTGAGATAAGGTCACTTCATCTACACCAATAATTTGTAGGCTATATTTTCCGCTAATAATTCTCTGGATTTCATTCAAAAGAACCCGTATTCCTAATTTCTCTAATATAGGAACAATTTCAAGAGAATCATAGTTTCCCAGTACGCTGGAAATACCATATCGGCACTGTAGAACACCTACCAGACTTTCCATCCTCTCACGGAAAAGTTCCATATCTACATTTTTACTCAGTCGAAAATCCCCGGTAATCACGCATAGATCAAACTCAAGTCCGTCAATTAAAGTTAGTAAGCGCTCCCCACCGTCTCTGATACATTCAATATGCAAATCACTCAGGTGAAGAATGCGAAACTCTCTAAACTCCACAGGTAGGTCAGGAACGAAAATTATATTTTCATGTAAGGAATAGTCGAGGGCATTTTTCAGGCCCCTGGAGTATAAAAAACTCACTTTCAGAAAAAAAGCAAGGAGGTAATTGAAAAACCTGGAGCTTTCCGGGCGGTACTGAAAAAAACTACGATGGGTTTGAAAAACAGTAAGATTCTGCTGTGCTTCTTCCCTTTTTTTAATGTAGCTTTCATCCAAGCGGTATTTAAAATACTCCATAAATCCTTTCTCACCTGCTTTAAGACTATATTATTTTTATACTAGGAAAAAGCTATTTTTTCTTTTTAATTACTGCGAAAGAGTTCCACTCTAAATATACGGTAAAAGTAGAATGAATCTTCTGTCTGCAAATAAAATAACCAAGCGTATCGCCAGTAATCTCCTGTTTGAAGACATATCCTTCGGAATTAACGAGGGTGAAAAAATCGGACTTATCGGTGTAAATGGTTCGGGAAAAAGTAGCCTGATTCGCATGATTCTCGGAAAAGAAGAACCGGATTCCGGAGAAATCACAAGAAACCGGGAACTCAAAATCAGTCATCTCGGTCAAAACCCGGAACCCGAAGAAGGCATGGATATACTTGAATATATTTTCCGCTCCCAAACTCCCATTATTAAAACCATCCGGGAATATGAGAGGGCCTGTGCGCAATTAGAAAAAAAAGCAGGCGAAGCGCAAACTGAAAGTTTTGAAAAAGCTCATGCAGAAATGGACAGACAGAATGCCTGGGAATACGAAGCAAATATCAAATCGATTCTGAAAGAGCTAGGGATAGCCGAGCTTTCGACACCTGTAAACCAGCTTTCGGGTGGAATGTTTAAAAAAGTAAATTTGGTACATGCCTTAATAGAAGAATCCAATCTTCTTATTTTAGATGAACCTACGAATCACCTCGATATAGATACGATTCTGTACCTACAAAATCATCTGCAAACCATGAACAAAGCCCTATTTCTCGTAACTCACGACCGTTATTTTTTAGAGGAAGTCGTAGGGAAAATCTTTGAAATTGACAAGAAAACCCTATTTACTTTCCCGGGAAATTATGATTATTACCTTGAAAAGAAAGTTGAACTGGAGGAGAGTCTCTCCAAAACAGAAGATAAAGCTAAATCTTTTTTGCGTAGGGAATTGGAGTGGCTCAAGCGTCAACCCAAAGCGAGAGGGACCAAGCAAAAAGCCCGTATAGACAGAATTGAAGAGGTAAGAAATAGGGAAAAACACGTAAAAGAAAAAGATATAGAACTCAGTTCAAGCGGAAGAAGGCTCGGAAAGAAAATCATCGAAATAAAAAATCTCAGGCTCGGTTACGGAGACAAATGTGTTTTAGATAACTTTTCCCACGTTTTTAAACTAAATGAAAGATTGGGGATAGTAGGAGCAAACGGAGCGGGAAAATCCAGCCTTTTAAATGCAATTACCGAGAGATTAGAACCTATAAGCGGCCATATAGATCGAGGTATAAATACTCATATTGCTTATTTTGATCAAACATCTAAAAATTTGGAACCTCAACTCAGAGTCATTGATTTTATTAAGAAAAATTCGGGTGAATATATTTATCTGGATAACGGAGACAAGATCACTGCCTCCAAAATGCTTGAGCGCTTTCTTTTTGACTCTCGCCTGCAATATACCCAGATAGAGGATCTATCCGGCGGTGAAAAAAGAAGGTTATATCTGGTTTATCTGCTTATGAAGAATCCGAATTTTCTCATTCTGGATGAACCTACAAATGATCTGGATATAAAAACTCTTTCTATTTTAGAAAATTATCTTTTAGAATTTAAGGGTTGTTTACTTCTGGTTTCTCATGATCGCTATTTCATGAACCGACTCGTAGATTCTCTACTTATATTTGAGGGAGAGGGAATCGTGTCCTCTTTTCCCGGAAATTATTTTGAATACTTAGAAAATAAAAAAGAGCAGGAACAAAAAGGAAAAAAAGAAAAGCAGCAGGAAAATACGAAACCTGAACCCAAAAAAGATAATACAAAAAAAATTCCGTTCAAAGTTCAAAAACAAATTGATTCTCTTGAAAAAGAGATAGAATCCTTAGAAAAAGAAAAGTCAGACTTAGAAGAATTCATGACAAAGAATGCCAGTGATTTTCAAATTATCCAGGAAAAAAATCAGCGTCTCAATGTACTGGAAACAGAACTAAAAGAAAAGTTAGAAACCTGGGAAACTCTACTTATAGAATATTCCTGAGCCGGAAAAAAAGAATTGTACTTGAAAGTTTTCTGCCTTCTGTAAGCCATAAACTTATGAAGCAGAAATTTTTCATCAGTTTATTTTTTCTATTTATTTCCGTAATTTTCGCTGAAGAAAAAACAGGCGAAAACTCTGAAGTCAACTCCGGACCAAAAAAAGAATGGTCAGCTTATATTGTGAATACAGAGACCACCTTAAAAAAGGATGATAAAGAGCATAAATTAATATTCCGAGAAAAAGACAGCGGTAAAGTAGTCTTAGAAGACTCACTCTATTTCACTCCCCTTCAAGATGCTTCTTCTATCATGGATGGAAAAGCTGTTTACTATAGCATTTCTCATAGCGGTGGAGAAAGCGGAGGGAGCTATGCCGTTCGGGTTTACTTCGAAGGAGAATATGGCTTAACAAAAGCTAATAGGGATGGGATAAGTGGCTATGTAAACCCGGAAGTCAAAGATGTGAATAATGATAAGGATTTTGAGTTGGTATATTTATCTGAAAAATTTAATGATTATTACGTCCGCCATAAAAGGCTGGGTAATTGCCCGCTCACGGAAGGAACTTATATAGGACATCCGGGCCCCTATCCTGAAATTCATAGTCTACGTTTTGAGAAGCTTAAAAATGTTAGCTACGAAACACAATATTACAATGTTATAAAACCCTATCTTTATTCTTCTCAGAAAGAGATGAAAACATACGAGTCCAAAACCTTGAAAGTGTCTCCTTCATACACTAACAACAACGATGTATTTAAAAGTATATTATATTATTACTATTATATGAGTCGATACGGAAAAGAAGAAGAAGCTTTGAAGAATGTGAGGGATTCTAAAATTAAGATTTCTTTCAGTTGTGAAGTAAAAAAAGGCGAAGACGAAACTATGGAAAAAAACTACACTATTGGACTTTATAAGTTCATCCGAATTTTTCGCCAAAGGATTCTCTGGGAATAAAAGATGTATGCAGATCTTCATTGCCATCTCTATGGTTGTCTCGATGCAAAGACTCTTTATCAAATAGGAAAAAATAATCCGATTCCCAGATGGCATCTTTTTGTAAATGTATATGAAAAGATTTTTCAAGAAAGAATTTCAATAGAAACATTTTTTGAAGATTACAAAAAAGAAGATAAATTTAAAGAGTTATATTACTTTAAACAAAAAGCTCCTTTTTCTCATTTTCAAGCGAAATTTAACCTGATCTTAGCCCTTATTTCCTTAAAATACGAGGATATTCAGGAGGTAGCTTCTTTAGTTTCATATAATCATTCGAAACAAAATATCTCTTATGCAGAGTACCGGGTACTTTTTCCACCCGGACTTCCGATGGAGGAAAAAAAACAAAGAATCCTGGTTCTTTGCAAAGGTTTTCAGGAGGGAGAAGATAAATCTAACGGGAAAATCCGGGCTCGCCTCGCCATGTCTTTACAAAGAGAAAGTGGTTATGAAGAAGATTATAATTTGCTAAAATACTTACAAAAAGAGAACCCCCTAATTCAGAAATACCTTGTAGCAATAGACTTCTGCCACGTGGAAGAAGGCTATCCTCCTTCCGATAAAAAAGATTTCTTCCGAATAGTCCTTGATGATAACAAGAAGAATCCGGCTTCAGCTCTTGCAATTCTTTATCATGTTGCAGAGAGTTTTACCGATAAAACTCCTTCTTCAGCAGTGCGCTGGGTCATAGAAGCAGCAGAATACGGTGCACATCGTTTAGGGCATTGTCTGGCACTCGGCCTGGAAGCCCAATCCTTTCACAATATCACTTTTCAAGAGTCAGTCAAAGAGCGACTGGCTCAACTGGAATTTCTTTTATCCAGACATGAAGATATAGCTAAATTTGGTTATATTCCGACTGAGGAAAATTTAGAAAAAGAAATACAAGAATTACAAAAGCATAAACCGGAAGAAAAACTCAGTCTATATTTTAATGAAGAAAGGGTGAGCGAATTGCACAGTATTCAGGAATATGGTATGCGGGTTTTAAAAGATAGAAAAACAGTGATTGAGTCCTGTCCTACGTCTAATCTTTTCATCGGAATGATTGATAATGTGGAAAAACTTCCGCTAAAGCGTTTTTTAGAAAACAGTCTCTCGGTTAGTATCGGTACAGATGATCCGGGTATCTTTGATACAAATATTGAAAACGAGTTTACATACTTAAAACAAATAGGTTTTTCTGAGAAACATCAAGAGTTACGCAAGTGCTCTTTTGCATACCGCTCAGAAGTTCTTTCAGGAAGAATATGACAAATCTGGAATTATTCTCTATAGCCGTGGGTCTTTCTATGGATGTTTTTGCTGTTTCTCTCTCACTGGGCTTAACAAATAAAGATAATAAGTTAAGAAAAGCACTTATGATTTCTATAATATTTGGATTGTTTCATATATTTATGCCTTTATCGGCCTATCTTTTTGCTTCTGTTTTTTTGGATTACATAAAAGCCTTCGATCACTGGATAGCATTTTTCCTGTTGGGCTTTATAGGAATCAAGATGCTCAGAGAGTCTTTTTCAAATGAAGAATCAGAAACTTTGAATATTATCTCTATAAGTTCTATCTTATTTCTGTCAGTTGCAACCAGCATTGATTCTCTGGCTGCCGGAGTAAGCTTTGCTGTATTGTCATTGAACTTAATAAAGACTTTACTTACTTTAGGAATCGTTTGTTCCTTATTTACGTTCTTTGGTTTTTTGCTGGGAGATAGGTTGGGAAAAACCGCCGGAAAAAGAAGTGAAGCTCTCGGCGGTATAGTTCTAATTATCATCGGGTTTAAAATTTTACTTACATAAAAGTAACTTCTTTCTTGCTTTCTCTAACTCGTAGGATAAATATTCCATGATGGAAGCTCGGAAATACAAAAATTGGTTTCCACTTTCATACTGAGTATCTTCTGCATTTTTTAGAATCAGCTCATGTACTTCAGAATTTCCGAGATGAAACATATTTTCTCCCTGTATACCGGTTCGTTTATAAAAGATATCCTTATGCTTCAGCATATATAGAACCGCTTTTTCTAATTCCTGTTTATATTTCTCTCTGTAACCAAGTTCTTTGATGATACGAAAGGTATTCATCCGTTTATCAAAGGAAGTATTATAGAGATCCTTGATATTAAAAGATTTTATCTCCTCATCACTTAAAGGGTCTGCCCCTAAAGAGATATAAAACAAAAGTGAAGAAATTACCAATATTTTTAGTTTACTCATTTAGTCTCCATTTCTTATTGATTACGTCCCTTAAATTCTTCTATATTTTCATTCACACCCAGAAAATCAGCAGCCCAATCCATAAGAGCAGTAGGTATCAAACGAAACATGGGGATTGCATTAATCATCCAGGGCATTTTTAAATAAGCCTGATCATTTTTCACTGCTTTTACAATTTCCTTAGCCACATCTTCTTCTTTTAAGACTGGAAGTAAAAAGTCAAACTTTGTTCTCAATCCTTCAAACATCCCGGTATCAATAAAGAAAGGAGTAACGCAGGTAGTTTTCATGCCACTCAGCCCTTTCTTTAGAAACTCCATCCTCAAAGCTTCATCAAAACCCACTATGGCAAATTTACTCGCACAGTAGTCTGCCAGACCCGCCACACCGATCCAGCCTGCTGAAGAAGCAATTGTAACAATATGACCGCTATTTTCTTCGATCATTTCTGGTAAAAAAGCCCTTGTAGTCCAGAAGTGAGAAATCGCATTTACATTCATGGTATTCAAGATTTCTTCATCTGAACTTTCTAAAAATGTTTTATGATTAACAATTCCGGCATTGTTGACGAGAACATCTACTTTTCCGATTTCTTTCTTTACCATACCGGCGAGTTTGTAAACTTCTTCTCTGTTGGTTACATTGCATTCGAGGGCAAAACCATGTCCCCCGCTGAGTTTAATTTGATCGACAACCTGTTCAGCCGCTTCCCGGTTAATATCCCAGATAACAACCCGGCTGCCTTCTCTTGCAAAGTGTAAGGCCATTAACTTGCCCAGACCTTCCCCTCCACCGGTTATGAGTACGATTTTATTTTGCAAGTCTTTCATATATATACATCTTTTCTATTAAGCGGTATTTTTATCAAATACTGTTTATAAGGGGAACAAAAATATTTCTTACTTTCTTAGACTCTAAATTTTTCACTTGCATTTTTATTTATCGTCTTACTCCATAAAATATGAAACTTTTTATCCTTCTCTTTTTTTTCACTTTCCCGGTTTTTTCACAAAGTGTATCTTCTTTTCCTGCTATATTCGATGGGAAAAGTTTTAGAACATTGAATACTACTGATATTTCTAAAATGCTTGAGAAATATGACGTTCTTCTTATAGGTGAAGAACATGATGACAAAGAAGGTCATAAAGAAAAATTAAAATTATTTCAAGCTTTAGCGGAAGACTATAAAGGTAAGCTAAGTCTTTCTATGGAAATGTTCTCAGCCGATAAGCAGGAAGTTCTGGATGAATACCTATCAGGAACGATTCGAGAAAAAGATTTTTTAAAAACTTCGGAACCCTGGAATAATTACACAGAAGCCTACCGACCCTTGATAGAACATGCAAAAGAAAAAGGAATCGAGGTGATAGCCGCTAACGCTCCTTCTCGTTACGTTTCTCTTGTCGGTCGGGAAGGATGGAGAGCTCTTGCGAAATTGTCATCGGCCAAAAAACTCTTACCACCGGTTTATACGATTCTTGCATTCCCGGATAGGAACTATAGAAAACGCTTTTATTCCTTGATGGGAAATATACATCCGAATAAAATGGAAACCCAATTTTTTCAGGCTCAAAGACTCTGGGATGCCAGTATGTCACACCATATTTACAATCATTCTATGGAAACCGGAAAGAAAATCGTACATATCAATGGTAGATTTCATAGCGATGAATTTGGGGGAGTTTATTTCCGACTAAAGAGGATGGGGCTAAAAGTTTTGAGTCTTTCCATGTTTCCGCTTAAAACAAAAACATTCCAGCAGAAGGACTATGTAAATATTGCAGATATTCTGTATATAAGCGGACAAAAGTAAAAAATAAAGAGAATTTGGTTTACTTAAAATAAATCCAAAAGCTTTCCTTCCAGGAATGCCCGGGTTTTACCTGCATCAAGTCTTTAATTTTTCCTTCATGATACAGGTTTATGCCGTTTGTCGGAGCCGTCATAGGCTCAAAGCATACAAAGTTTTTTTCTTTTACTAAGGGGGCGTATACCACTGCCACCCTGTATTTTGGACCGAAGGCTACTTTTACTTCTTTATCTCCGGCCTGCATCATAAATTCAGGTTTTTCCGTTATTAAATCGGTAAATACATCATCCAGCATTTGCCCTTTCAGGGTAAAGAAAATGTTGGATTTCCATTTTTTTTCAATAGGAAAAAGAGAACCTTCCGGAAGTAATTTGGAACTAAGTGAATGATATTGCCTTGCAGGAATATTGATTTTTACCTCATCTCTCGGTATATCCTGGTAAGAAAAATATGGATGAAATCCAAATGAGAGCGGCATTGTTTCAGCTCCGTAGTTATGGATTTTTACTTCGATTTCAAGTCTATCAGTATATAAGATATGACTCATAATGATTTTATGAGGGAAGGGAAAATTCCTTAAAAGTTCAGGATGTTTTCCATAGTCCAGTTCAGCCCTGTGAAAAGACCTATCTTTTTCCTGTGTTACTTCAATTGTCTTCCAGTGAGGACTTTTCAATAACAGTCCGTGTAATAGAAGTCCATTTGCATCCCTCATAAGGTCCAGGTTTTGTAAATCCAGAGTATATTTTGTTTTATTAAAATAGAAAGCATCTTCCTGTAAGCGGTTTGCAAAGGGATATAGGAAGGGATTTCCGTATAAAGCTTTGGTAAGTGCATAATCTTCCACCTGTATAGGGAAATGAAGAATGTTTTCTTTCTTTCCCAGAAAAAAGAGGGTATTCCCAATATGAACCGCTATCCTTGCTTTGTTTTCTCCTGCCTGTAATTCTACAATTTCCATAGTCTGCCCCTTACTGCTCTCTTTTTTTAAAATGGGATTACAACTTAAGATTATAAGAATATAAAAAATCCCTTTTATTCTATAAAATATTGATTTCACTTTTTTGGCCAATGCCTGTATAAAAACTGTAGCTCAGCCCCGCTCGGTGCCTGGTAGGCTCTTAAATCAAACTCAGGTAAAGTCGAATACATATAATCAAAAATATCAGACTGAATTTTCTCATAATTTGCCCAGACTTTATCTTTACAAAAGGCATATAGTTCCAGAGGTAAACCAAATTCTCCTGCCTGCTTGTGTCGGACAATTAAAGTCATCCCCTTATTGATATCCGGATGATTTTGTAAATAAGATAGAGCATAAGCACGAAAAAGTTCTGCATTGCTTATCCCTGCTCTATATAAAGCTGGATTTTCCATATTCTCTATAAACTTCTCTCTCTCTTCAAAAAAAGTTTTTAAGAGTTCCATTTCTTTAAACCTGGAAAGTTCATCTTCTGAAATGAGCTTTATACTATTCAGATCAAGATTGATATGGCGTTTTATTCTTCTTCCTCCGGAATCTTTCATTCCCTTCCAATTTTTAAAAGACTCAGAAATCAGGGAATACACAGGAATGCTTGTAATTGTCTTATCCCAATTTTGTACTTTTACCGTGTTTAAAGTTATTTCTATTACATCTCCATCCGCGTTATGTGAAGGCATTTCAATCCAATCACCGAGCTTAACCAATTGATTTGTAACGATTTGTATACCCGCTACAAAACCAAGAATGGAGTCTTTAAATACCAGTAAGATAATCGCAGTTAAGGCACCAAGACCACTTAAAAGTTTCCAGGGAGATTGATTAATTACCTGTCCGATTACAATAATAGAGCCAATTACAACTAAGAAGATTTTAAATATTTGAATATAGCTACGTATAGGTTTTTCTTGTGAAACAGGAAATTCAGCATAAACCAACTCAATGGCATCAACCGAAGCGCTGAGAACCACGAAGAAAACTATAATGAAATAGGTTTCTGCAATTCTCTGAATAAATTTCTCGTGTCCTATAAATAGAGTAGATGAAAAGAAAAGAATAAATGCAGGAACAATATGGGACATATATTGAAAAACTTTCTTTTCTAAAAATATATCATCCCAACTATTCTTTGTATTTTTAACAATCCTTGCAACTAATCTCAGGACAGTTTTTTTTACCAGCCAGTTAAATAACCAGCAAACAGCAATGACAATAAAAAATAAAAAAATGTGACTTAAATAGAGGGAAAGCTTTTCAGGCAAGCCATACTTTACAAAAAACTTACCCTTGATGATTGTTTCGATATATGCCAAGTTTTACTTCCAGGTATAAATAATCGTCTCGCTTTCATATAGCCTTAAGTGCAATTCAACTTTATTATGAAATCTATTAATTGAATAAATACAGGCTCTCTGTTCTTCTGTTGAACATAAAAGAGAATCAATATGTGTACTATTGAGTTTACCCTTAAAATCAAAAGCTGTGGCCAGATCCTGCTCTATGAAATCTGTCTCTCCACCTATGCGAACCTTCATTCCATTAATTGTGACCGGAAAGCTTTCTTTTTTTTTATTGTTCTCTTTAGACGCCAGCCATTGTGTTTGTTGCTTGACGACCTGTATTTTCTGTTCTGCTTCCTCAATACTGAATTCCTGCACATGCTTTGGAATAAATACAGTAGCGAAAAAATATAAATAAAAAATAGTTAGTGGCATAGACATTTCTCACTCGATCTCTAATTTAAGTTTTTTTGATATGTTTTGCAGGGTTTCTGCTGAACTCTTTAATTGTCTAATTTTCTCTGAAATTTCTTTAGAACTAAAAAATACTTTTTGAATATCATCTTTTAAGTTTACTGCGTTTTTACTTTCGTCTTCTGTCATGGTGTGCATTTCTTCTGCCATGTTCTGGATTCTATCGGTTCGTTCTTTGGTATCTGCAATAATCCGGGTTTGTTCAGTTACAATTGATGCAATTTCTTTTACCTCATTGCTTATTCCTCGGATTAGATTAATTACATTTTTTATGGATTTACTGGAACCCTGTATTTGCTCTACACCCGCATCAATAGCTGACTTCATGGATTGTATTAATTGTCCTATTAGTTTGGCGTTCTTGCTAGATGACTCGGCTAATTTATTGATTTCACCGGCTACCACTTCGAAACCCTTGCCCTCTTCTCCGGCTCTTGCTGCTTCAATCGCTGCATTCAAAGAAAGTAAATTTGTTTGAGAAGCCAGAGTGTTAATTACAGAGACTATTCGGGACGCGTTTATAAAAGATTCAGAGATATGATTCATATGCTCCATACTTTTATTTAAAACTTCCTCTCCCTTACCCGCCAATTTCAGGGTTTCATCTCCTTCTTTAGCTATCCTGTTTGAAGCTTTATCGACCCGGCTTATCACCTCATTTAAGGTTTTTATTGATTCACTATTCAACTGGCAGTTATCTTCCTGAATATTCGCCATATCTGATATACTGCTAATAGAAGAGGAAAAATGTTGAACCACTCCTATAGACTTCTCTGAAAGGAGTAATTGATCCCTGGACAAAGATTCTCCGTGTTTGATAATATCATCCACGTCGTTAATAATGAGATCCAGGTTTTCTACAGTTTGTTTTGCCTGTTGCATAAGTTTTTTCAAATGTTCTGATTGAAAGAGAGCATTATCTTCAGAAGCTTTAATAGTCAAAACCATTCGTCTAACAAACGTCGTAGCAAAATAGGCAGCTACCGTTACTGCAAAAATGAACAGGGCTCCGAGGATGATAGTAAGGGTGGTAACCGGAAAATGTGCCTTATCTGCTCCTTTAGCTTTCAGTAAAATGCCCAGAAAAGTAAAAATAAATGTGCAACTTAGACCCGTTATTAATGTAAAACGCGGAGAAAAACGCAGGATAGATTCTGTTATCATTAAAAAATAAATGGCATAAAGAACAATATCATTAATGGCTATAGTCATAACATTCGGATCACTTAAGCGTAGAAAACCAAATAGAACAAATGCGTAGCCGAAAAGTTCCAATCCCATAGTATAGTATTTTACCATAGGTGTATAAGCTTTTCTTTTTAAAATAAATATTGAAAGAAGAGTCGATATAAGATATATAACAATCCCGGCAACATAATTTCCCAGTATATCGGAAACCTGGTTTTTTACAAGATAACCCAGAACTGTACCGGCAGTAAAAATGAGAATTAAAAAAGCTCTTAAATAATTTGAGGCTCTTTCCCCATTGATTTCTAACTGAAGTTTGTGATCCATAGAAGAATAAGTTTCTAATTAAGTATGCAGGACTCCTATAAAAACACAAGTTTTTTTTAAGACTTCAGTATTTTGTTCTTTACCCCTGAGTAAAATTTAAAAGAATGAAGCGGCATAAGCTCAAAACTTTATGATATTGCCTCGATTATATCAGTTCATTTTGGCCTCTTTACTCCTTTTTTTCAGCCTAATACAATGTACCGGAGATTTTAAACCCGAATCAACAAACCTTTTTTTTTCTTTGGAGTCTCAAAATGGAAAAAATTGGTATCTCTTAGACCAAAAAACCGGGGATGGGGCCGGTCCGTTTAGCCTCCCTTCTCCTCATTATCCTGTTCAAGTTCCGGGAAACCTTTTCCAGGAAGACTCTTTTCAAAAGCATATCTTATTTCAAGATAAACCCAAACTTTTTTCTTACCTAAAAGCGATCATCACATTTTCTGAACCTGAAGAACGGGAGAAATTTACTAAAATTTTTTATCTGTCTACTGAAGTAAACATAAGCTCTCAGGAGAAATTAGCCATACGCCCCGGTCGAATCTCTGATAGATATGAACTTTATTTTAATGGTTTTTATATTGGAGGCTGCGGTAAATTCCATTCCCCCCGGCCCGAATGCTATGATAAAAAGCTAATTATAGATGTCCCGATTCCTTTATTACGAGAAGGTAAAAATCAAATACTTCTTAGAATTCAAAATTACTTTTATAAAGAAAGCGGAGTTTTATCCGGACCTCTGATTTTCGGACATACACATTACATCTGGAAAGAATATTTAAACAAGGAATATATCGATTTATTTCTAATCTTAACCTATTTTTTAATAGGGCTTCATATCATTGTCATCTTTTCGGATAAGAGAAAATTTAATTATTACTTATATTTTTCTTTATTTACATTTAGCCTGGTTGCTTTCTTATTCTTAAGAACTCAATGGAAGTATAATATTGTTTCCTCTTTATATCACATAAAAAAAGTAGAATACTTATTACTTACACTTTTATTTCCCTTGTTTTCCCTTTTCTTTCGAAATTTTTTAAAATACAAGTATACAGGGGTGCATAAATTCACGGATCTGCTCTTTTTCCTCATTTTTCTTCTCATGCTATTGCACCCATCAACGAGAATATGGAACTTTTTGAACTACAATGCAATGCAGTATTTGAACTATATCTACGTTATAATAAATTTCAATATTTTGATAAAGGAAATTTTACTTAAAAATAAGAAGGCAATTTTTATATCTATTGGTTCTTTAAGCCTTCTATTTACAGCTACCTTAGACATTTTACAAAACAATTTGCATTTATCCTTACCTACCAACTTGAGCCAATATGGCTTTTTTTTAATGATATTGAGTATAACTCTCATTTTAAATTATGAGCAATTTAAAATATTTAAAGAAAATGAAACCCTGCTAAAGGGAATCGAACAGAAGTATAGAGAATTAAATGGTCTGTATAAAATTACAAAACTTTTCTCTATTCCCGATCTTTCGGTTCAAAGTATTTTACAAACTATTGTAAAAATAGTTCCCAATCTCTTTCATCCGGAAAGAAAAGTGACAGCAAAAATTTCACTGGAAGGAAATATTTATACAAATTCAGAATATACTACTAAATCTTGCATTTCAAGAACGTTCGATTCTCCCAAAAACGAGGAAGGGACCCTTCAATTTTGCTTTCCGGAAGGCCAAATAGCGAATGACAATGACAAAGATATTTTAAATACCCTATGTCTTTTAATAGAACAAATTATAGATAAGGCTTATCTTTCTGAAAAAATTCGGCTTTCTGATCTTGTGATAGATAGTGCTATTGAGGGTATCGTAGTAACGGATTCTGATAGCTATATAGAATTTGTAAACCCGGCTTTCACTAAAATTACCGGTTATACATCGAAAGAAATTTTAGGAAAGAAGATCTCCATTTTAAAGTCAGATAGACATGATAAAAATTTTTATAGAAGTCTATGGGAAAACCTTATAAAAAAGGGATTCTGGCAGGGGGAAATCTGGAACAAAAAGAAAAATAAAGAAGACTATCTTGAATTGATTTCTATTACTTCAATAAAAGATATTGAGAATAAAACCACTAAATACGCCGCTGTATTTTTTGATATTACCGAACGTAAAAAAAGGGAAGAAGACATTCAGTTTTATGCTTATCATGATCCGCTTACCGGTCTTCCTAATCGACTCTTTTTCTTTGAAAAAATAAATGAACTTTGTAACAAAGAAAAAAAGCCTTTTATCTTAGTTTTATTAGATATTGATAATTTTAAACAGATTAATGATGCCTTCGGTCATAACGCAGGTGACTTATTTTTAAGAGAATCTGTTGAAAGAATTCAAGAAGGATTAAATCAAGATGATTTTATTGCCAGACTTTCCGGGGATGAATTTACAATCATCATACAGAGAAAATATGCAAGCTCTGATCTTATTAGTTTTATAGAAAATCTTCATAAACGTTACCAGTCTCCATTTACTATTGATGAGAAAATTATAAAGTCTTCTTTTAGTATAGGAATTACTCATTATCCGGATGAAGGTAATAGTCTTTTATCATTAATGCGCAATGCCGATTTAGCATTAAGAACTTCAAAAACTTCGGGTAAGAATAGATATACTTTCTTTAGCTTCGAACTATTAGAAAAATCTCAAAGACGTTTACAAATTGCAGAAAAACTTAAATTCGCCATAGAAAGGGAAGAACTGTATCTTAACTACCAACCGGTACTTCATATGAATACCGGAAATGTAAACTATTTCGAAGTCTTAATCCGGTGGAACTCAGCGGAACTCGGGATCGTTTCTCCGGACCAATTCATTCCAATCGCAGAGGAATCCGAACTAATTATTGAGCTCGGAAGCTGGGTGTTCCAAAAGGCCAGCACGGATTTAAGGAATCTTTTAGAACAGGGTTTTAACCATATTTCTTTTGCAATTAATGTTTCAGCAAAACACTTTGCCAGAGAGGACTTAAAAGCCGAATTATCTTACTTATTAGCTGAAAAGTCTCTGCATGTGGGTAATATCATTCTTGAATTAACTGAAAGTGCTGTTATGAATGATGTTGAAGCGGGAATCGAACAAATGGTATGGCTCGATGACCATGGAATCAAAATATCCATTGATGATTTCGGTACCGGTCATTCTTCTTTGAGCTATCTTAAAAAATTTCCTCTCTCTTTTTTAAAAATTGATAAATCCTTCCTGAATGGTTTTCCTACAGAAATAGAAGACTATATGATAGTAAATGCAACTATCAGTATGGCTCATAGCCTCGGTCTTGAAGTTATAGCAGAAGGAGTTGAAACTTTAGAACAATTATTAGCTTTAAAAAAATTATCCTGTGATAAAGTGCAGGGATATTTTATAAGTAAACCACTTCCGATTTCAGAATTAAAAAACTGGATGGAAGTGTATCCGAAGAGGTTTATGAACCTGTTAAACGAAGATAAAGAGTATCGAAGAACCTTATAAACTTGACTTTATCTTTTTAATCTATTTGGATTGTAAAGACCAAATTCCATCCCATGAAGCAGGTAATTTCTTTAAAAGATAATTACAACGGGAATAAAAAACTTTGGAAGGATTAAGCTTTTGTTTTATCTCCGGTTCGTACTGTATGCTTGCTTGAAAGAGTTGTTTGGCTTCAATGAAGTTACCCTCTATATACTCTTTTTTTGCCTTAGTAAAAATTTCGAGTAAGCTTTTCTGTTTTTCCGTTATAGAATCTTTTTCTCCCATCACCTCGTAAGCTATTACCGGTATTTCTTTACCCTTAACTTTCATTATATCAATTTCTCTAACTACTAAATCCGGATCTAACAAATCTACCACATCTTTACTAATTAATATGTCCACACCATATTGCTTACATGCAGATTCTAAACGAGAAGCAATATTTACTCCATCACCTATAAGTGTTAAATCGATACGGGAATTCGGACTGCCAATATCACATAAAATAACTTCAGCATGATGCAGGCCGAAACGAAGTGAAATGGAGTCTTTGGAAAAAACTTCATCATTTTTATTTAGCTTACTTATTTTATTATTTATTTCTAATGTAGTTTTTACTGCATTATTAATCGACTTCTGCTTATTTTCTAAAATCCAATATGCCATACAGGCATCACCAATGAATTTATCTATATCTCCCTCATGTTTCACGATAATCCCGGTCATAATATCAAATAATCGATTGATTTGCTCTACAATTTCTCTGGGTTCATAACGCTCTGATCTGGAAGTAAAACCGGCAATGTCACTGAAAAAAATAGTAGCATCTTTCTTTTCAGCTCTTACAGTACCTTCACTGCCATTAAGCAAAGCTTTTTGATGAGCCATTTGTACAGATGATTTAGATAAATATTTTAGCATCTGATTTTTTTCTGCCATAGCCCGGTTATCTGCCAGTACTCTTTCTACCGAAGCTAAAAGGGTATCCATAACAAAGGGTTTACGAATAATTCCGGCTGTTCCCATATTTGCTATCATCTTCATGTCCCAACTGGAATCTCTTGAAGTAAGCAGTATAACAGAAGGAACTTTTTTTTCCTTCAATGTTTTTAATGCCATCCATAAGTCCATAGCTGTTTGCTTATTCCCGATGTCCATTTCTGAAATAAGTATTTCATAAGAATATTTTTCCAATAAGAATATAGCGGACTCTATACTGCTAACAATACGAACAGAAAAACCCTGTTTCTTTAAACTTTTAGAAATATGATTACCAAGTTGTTTGTCAGTTTCTAATAAAAGTATACTTTCTCTTCCACTCAGTGTCTGAATAAAATTTCTTTTTATCCTATCTAATAGTTCCGGCACAACCACCGGTTTGGTGATATACTCATCCACTCCGGAGACAAAGCCTTTCTGAATATCAGCAGCAGAACCAAGGGTGCTGGACATGATGATATATATATTTTCAAGACCCGGTGTTTTACGAATTTCCTTGCATACTTCAAAACCATTCATATAAGGCATTTCTATATCGCAAATAATCAATTCGGGTCTTAGAGTTTTCGCTTTCTCCAGGCCTTCTTTTCCATCAAAAGCCTGTAAAACAGTATAGCCTTCTTCTTTTAGTGGAGGCAATAGATGATTGTGAATCAATTTAGAATCATCTATTAAAAGAATCTTTTGACTTTTCTGGGTAAGAGTATTAATTGTATTTAAAATTTCTGAAATATGGATAGGCCATTGAAGGATTCTATCAGCCGAATTACCTGCGTCTTCGAGAATACGATAATCTGATGAGAAGAATAGAATTTTTATCTCCGAGCCAAATGCACGCTTTAATTTTCGAGACAACTCAATTATTTCTGGCTCATTGGAATCTGATTGTAAGAAAATAATAGAATTTAAGAATTCAGTAATGTTTTTTAGAATTTGTTCTGAGCTGGTTACATGGACATTAAATTTAGAACTTCTTAACTCTAACTGAACATATTCTCGAAATAATATATTATCTATAGCAAGATAAATTGGCATTCCAACTTCAGGATTCATCACCCTCTCCATTACGTAAGTATTTATGAATACACTCTAATAATACATCAGGCTCTATAGGCTTTTCGAAGTATTCATTGGCTCCTAACTTAAAAGCAATATTCTTATCTTCCTGGGAAGTTCTGGAAGTAATGAGGATGATAGGAACATTCTTATAAAGAGGTAAGTTTCTTAAACGCTTCGTTAATTCAAATCCATCCATCAGGGGCATCACTATATCAACACATAGAAGAGAATAATTTTTTAGGGTTACCTGCTGTAAAGCTTCATAACCATTTTCTGCTTCCTCAACTATATACCCGGAACGAGATAAAATGGAGTTCATATTTTGTCTGTATATAGCAGAGTCGTCTACCACAAGAATTTTATGTTCCTTCTTCTCATTGTTTTTGGATAATTTAATATCTGTTATATTCAGTTTTTCTTTTGCTACTTCCAGAATTTCTCTTGTATTAAGAATCAGAACAAGTTTGTTATCACTGAGTATAGTGCAACCCATGATGAAAGGAGCCTTATGCAAAAGACTACCCAGGTTTTTTATAACAATCTCATGCCTTCCCAAAAGCTTATCGACAATTATGCCCAGACGATGGTTGCCTTCTCCTAATATAACCAGCGGAATAGAATCCGGCAAATAAAAGGAATGATTTATATCTAAAATGGAAGCAAGATGGACGACCGGAAGAACATGGTCTCGTAAATGGTAAATAACCTGCTTACCTACTTCCTTTAATTCTCCACGAGAAATAGTTATAACTTCATCTATATTAGACATAGGTAATGCTATTTGTTGGCTTCCGATGTCCAGAAGCAAGACTCGAACAGCGGCAAGTGTAAGGGGGATCTTCAAAGATATTGTGGTTCCTTCTCCCTTTTTACTGCTGAGTTCTATATTTCCCTGTATTTCATTAATCGTAGATTTCACAACATCCATACCAACTCCGCGACCTGAAATTTCAGTAATCTTACTGGCTGTAGAAAATCCCGGGAGAAATAATAAATCAAATAATTCGGTTTCATTCATGCTTTCCAGCTTTTCTTTACTAACCAAATCTTTCTCAATTACTTTTTGTTTTATCTTTTCTTTATCAATTCCTTTTCCATCATCTTTTATCTGAATAATCACATTCGAACCCTGGTAAAAAGCATTGAGTTCAATATTGCCTGTCAGTGGTTTGTTACATTTCTCTCGCTCTTCCGGTGTCTCGATGCCGTGATCGATAGAATTTCTGAGTATGTGTAAAATTGGATCGACAAGCCTTGTTATCATCACCTTGTCAAGTTCCGTTTCCCCTCCTTTAATTTTCATAATGACCATCTTGCCGTTTTGCCTGGCAATTTCTCTTGTCTGGGTTGGAAACTTTTCCAATAAGCTGGAAATAGGAACCATACGAAAGTTCATTACACTATTCTGAAGCTTGGTAGTAATGGTTTCTAAATTTTCCACATTTTTCTCTATATTTTGCTTCAGCTCGTTAAAAGCAATTTGTAGAAGCATCATTTCTTCTGTTACAGTAAGTTCTGTCCTGTAAACTTCACTGGCTAATTCATGATAAAACTTCTTAATGCAGGTTTCAACTTTATCTCTTTCGGAAGCTTTCATTTGAAAAAGTTGATTCAATTCTTCCAAAAGAAGATCATTGGAATTTTTCAAGCGATATATAAATTTTTCAGGTTCATTCTCAATGGCTCTCTCTGCAATCTTTTTTAAATCTCTATATAGTTTACCCAGAGTAGAAATTTGATCTCTAAATCGAATACGGGCGATAGGCAATTCCGAAGAAATATTCATTACCGTATCTAATTTTTCTGTACTAACTCGAATTACATTCATCTGTCTGGAAAAACTTTTTTTTACAGAGCTTGGGGAATTTGCTTCCTGTTTGTTTGCAGTGCTGCTAAGAACTTCTTTTTTTTCCGGTATATTACGAACAGGTTCTCCTTGCTCGACCTGCTTCTTTGATTCTTTTTGATTTAGTTCTTCCTGTTCGACACTTTCCTTCTTTCCCTGCACTAAAGTTATTTTATTAATAATAGGTTGGATACGTGAATAGATAGGTCCTTTGGAAGCAACTTCTTCGATCATCTCTAAAAGTATTTTATGTCCATCTAATATAATATCTATAATATTTCCTGAAATTTTCAACTCATTGGAACGACAGAGATCTAAGAGGTTTTCTATCGCATGACAGAGTTTCTCCATTTTCTGTATATTAAGTAGTCTCGCGCCTCCTTTGAGTGTATGAAAATTACGAAATAGTTGATGTAATATATCCTGTGAATCAGGTGCATTTTCTAATTCTAAAACTTGAGATGCGATTTGGTTTAAATTTTCACTGGCTTCTTCATAAAAGTCACTAATTAGACCTACTTTAGAGGGAGGTATTTCTAAGTCTTCCGGCTCATCATCGACTATTTCATTTGTAAGCAAAACCCTGATCTCTGTTTTCTTATCTTCCGGTTCTTCTTGAGTAATTTCTATTTTTTTTGTGAATTCCTCTTCTTTATTTGTTTCATATACCACATCATCTTGAACTATTACATCATTATTTTCCGGTAAAGACGCTATCCATTCACTTATAGGTTTATGTAAATAAGTTCTACATTCTTCAATTAAGGAAGACACATCCTGTTCGGATTTCTTGTCCTGGATTAAAGACTGAGTAATAATTCCTATCTCTTTAATAATTATCTTTATTAGATAATCGATAGAGTGCTTACTGGTAGTTTTTATCTCGCGAATAAAGTCCAAAATCACTTCTAAAATAGTAGCCAGATGAAGTATTTTTTTAAGTTTAAGTATTTCTGCAAAACCTTTAATAATATGAATCGTTTTGTAAAATTCATCAAATATTATAAGTTTATTCTTATTATATTCAATACCCTCTAGTTGCTTATACATTTTTTCTGTGGCTTCGAGAATAAAATCTGTAAACTTTTTATAAAGAGGATTTTCCAGAAGTTCTCGAGATAGGATTTCCGGATTTTTGTCTTCTTCAATTATACTAAAAATATCAATGGAATACTTCATAGGTATACTCCCGGTCGTTTAATGATCCATGAAGATCTGCAATTCTTTTAACTTAATAATATTTTCTGTAGAAATAAGTATACAGGTGTCTTCTTCCAATTGAAAAACACCTGCTGATATTTTTGCCATACTCTCCGAAAGTACACCATCACCGGGAATAAATTTTAAACTATCAAACTCATTCATACTACCCACAGAATCTACACAAATCGCAAATTCAATTGTTTCGTGTTGAACAAGAACAAAAACGGTGTTTTCATTTAGATTCCGATTATTGAGATTTAAAAAAGAGGATATATCCAGACAGGCTATTGCTTTTCCTCTCAGATTAATCAGTCCGCGAAGTAAAGTAGGAACCTTAAAGAGAGGGGCTACTGAAATATTTTCCAGCACCTCTTCTACATCATGTACCGGCAGGCAAAGGTTAATATTGCCAATTGAAAAAAATAGAATTTTATTTACTGTTTCTTTTTCAATACGTTCTCGCTCTTTTTTCTGTTGAAGACTAAATTGACCTTTTATCAATGACTGTAAAAATATGGAGATTCTTTTTGTATCAAGACATAGAACCATATTTTTCTCAATCATAGTACTGGCTAATATAAAATTTGCCTTCTCATCTAAGCCAGTTTCTCTTCTCTGCACCGAATAAGAAAAAATATTATGAAATCTGGACAAAATGATTGCGATAAAAAAACCTTCTTCCTCTAAAATTACAAGACTCGCATTGACTTTTAATAATTCAAAATCTAAATCATTTTCCCTATTGATACCGGAGAGTTCATCGGGGTTTATTACAGGTAATGGTAAGCCATTATAGTTAATCATACCCAGAATCGCTTTGTGTTTCCAGGGAGAAGGGTAGATCTCCAGCAATTCTCCAACTTCAATTACTTTCTGAAGAGGTATTGCATAAACATTTGTATCAAATAAAAAGCTAAAATACTTATTACTGTGTAAGGTGCTGTCCATTCTATTTAAAACCCTTATGCTGCAAAATTAAGACGATCCAACCCTTGCCCTTATAAAGATTATAGCCCTCTGTTTTTGCATAACCTATCAAGTAAATATGGTTTGTCTCCGGATCGCTTTCCACGATAAAACCATTGTTTCCTTCTGATGCCAGCTTAAAAGCTTCAAAGCGAGAAAAGTCCTTAATTAAAAAATCTTTTTCATTGTTAGAAGCAATCACCTGACCGTTCATATTTAAAAGGTAAACCTGACAATCGCTGTAAACCATCGCCGCATTTATAATATCAACAATAAAACTCCAATTAAATCTTGTTGTAAGCACGCCCACAATATTCCCATTGTAGTTCTTGACCGGAGCACAGTAAGAAACCGTATATTCATTCACCGTTTCGGAACGATACATATCGGTTACAGTAAGTTTTCCCTGTATAGCCTGCTGAAACCAATTTCTATCAGATTGTTCCTGGCCAATCAAATCTCGCCTGATAGCCGAAGCACAAATCACTCCATTCTGATTGAGCAGATAAATATCGTAGTAAACTTCATAGATAGTGTGAATTTCCTTAAGTAACTCGCAGGTAGCTTCTACCCCTTCATTGGTTTCTGCACAGTGAATAACTTCGTTAAAAATGGTCCAGGCCTGTACATCACAATTCCTTTCAAACAAATTTCTATCCACCTTATCTATAGTGTCAAAAGCAGCATCCGCAAGCCTGGCTGAAGCTGTTTCTCGAACAACGTGGTTTAATGAATCAAGAGTACTATTTATTTCTTCAGTCAATAGATCTGATTTTTGGGAGAATGCCCTTACTTCTTCTGCTAAAACCGAAAAAGCCCGACCCTCATCTCCTGCTCTATCAGCACGTATAGCCGCATTTAAAGCCAGAGTTGTAGTCACATTATTGATCCGGTTTATAGTTTCTATGGATTCACCCAATTGTTGCGTAATCTGCAATAGCTCGGAATTTGCATTCTCGGAGTTCGCCTGTGCTTTTTGTTTTACCTCGTTTTGATTTCGAGATTGACGCTCCTCAAAAGCTTCTATCATCACTACCGGATTTTCTATAGTAATAGGTTCGTCTACAATGATTGACCAACCTTTACCGGTATACGCATTATAACCATGAGTCCTTGAGTAACCATAGGCTTTCCACTGACCGTTTCTCGCCGTCTCAATACTAAACCCACGATTTCCCATAATACTTTGCTCCCCGGCACCGAGCCAGAGAACATTATCGCGTAATATTTCCGCCTTTTGTTTTGAAGCAATAACAGTTCCTATTGAATTAATCAAAACTATCTTACTGGATTTTTCTAATTTTACTTTTTCAATAATATCGTATATATAATCCCAATTAAAGCGTGTACTCAAAACTCCTATCACATTTTTGTTCTCATCACGGACAGGTGCAGAATAAGATATGGTATAGTTTTTTACCGATTCTGAATAGTACATATCCGTAACATATACATTATTAGTTTTAACTGTCTGTTTAAACCATTCTCTCTCAGATTGATTTTGTCCAACCAAATGACTGTTGCGAGCTGATGCAATTACACTTCCTTCCCGATTTAGAAGTAAAATATCATGATACACTTCATATGTATTTACAAGGTTCCGAATCAGATCGGTTGCTTTCTCCACACCTTCTCCGGTTTTACAGGCATACACATTGTCTTTGAATGAAGCCCAGGCCTGGCAATCACAATTTCTTTCAAACAAATTTCTATCGATTTTATCAATAATATCAATAGCAACATCAGCAAGCCTCACTGCAATAGCCTTGGAACAGCTTTTCCTTAAATTTTCTATCTGTCCGTTTATCTCACTAAAAGCTTCTTCAGACCGGGTAGAGAGAGTTCTTACCTGTTCAGAAAGTGAGGAAAAGTTATCAGCCAGTTGGGCGGTACGGGAAGATTCAATAGCTGCATTGATGGCAATTAGCTTTGTGGTGCTATTGATTTCCTTAATTTGGTGAAGAATATTACCTATTTTACTGGTTGCTGCAATGAGTTGAAAACTAATAGATTTATGTTCCATAGCATACCTGTTCCGGAAAGGATAGATTTGAAAAATTAATCAAACTGTACCAGATCTCAGCATTTTTTGATAATTTGATTAATACATCCAAGGAAGCAAAAAACATACCAACAATAAAAGATTGTTGCTTATTTCACTTCTGGAAATAAATTTTTTCCTTTTTGTTCTAGTCTCAAACTAAAACTATTCGTGATTAAATTTTTGTAGAAAAAAATAAAAACACCAGAACACTGCTATGGAATATCAAAGATGACTCAGGAAAATTAAGTATGGATTGGATACGTGAAAATATAGCCATCATTAATAGCTTACAGGGAAAACACAAGCGGGATGAAGAAGAGATACAGGATATGATAGACCTGGTAATTGAAACCTATAATGTGGAAATCCGCGAGTTACAGGAAGCTTATATTAAAAATTTGATATACATTGAGCCATTTCTGTATACGGGAGGAGATGAAGAAGAATGGCCTTATCATGCAAAGCTTATCCGTGAAGGTAAATTTCCCCTGAATAGAATACCCTTACACCTTCGAGCCCTCACAGAAAGGTTGTACTACAAATAAATGGATCCCATTATTCTTCCGGATTTTTCAACTGCCCTCGAATAATAATATCAACGGACTTAATTGTAAGGTTTGCCTCTTTTTTTTGGAGGTCTTTTTCTATTGCTTCAAGAAGATAGGCTTCCTCCTCTGTATTCAGTTCCACATCTATAATTTTACCGCTTGCATTATCAATAAAATGATGGTGTAGTTCGAAATTGGTATCGTAAATCGCCATGCCCGGTTTAAATTCCAGCTTTCGAAGAAGGCCCTTTTCCACAAACAGATTCAGGTTATTGAAAACAGTAGCTCGGGAGACAGAAGGAAAAGACTCATTCATAAGCTGGTTTATATCTTCCGCCGTCAGGTGCATTTTTCCCGAAAGCAATAAGTCTGCCATTTCGAGCCTTTGCCGGGTTAGATTGATGCCTTTTTTTTTCAGCAAATACTTGAGCTTATGATTCTCCATAATCCTAGATTAGAACAGATCTAAAAAAAAGCAAGCTTTTTTAGATCTATTCTAATTCTAATAATTTTTGATTCGGATTTTTAGATGAGATATATCCAATCTTCTAAATTAGACCCTGAGTTCTGGGATAAACCACGCTTTGGTTTGGAGGATATTTTCCGAAAGAAGGTCTTCATAAGATATTCATCGGGACTTTTTCAAGTGGTTCGTGATAACTTTTGAGCTTAGGGGACAAAAGAAAAGTTCTGTCTACTAAATAGATTTTCAAGATTCATTTGTTTTTAAATAGCTTTCTTGCAAAGCATAGGTTCAATCCTTTTTTCATATTGAATTTCTATTGAGGATATAAAAATTTAAAATAGCCAGAGAAAAGATTCTCCTCCTTACCACCTGCAAACCGATTTTAAATTATCCTTTACAAATTGAATCGAATATTCCAGGCTAAACACCTGCTTATTATGGAGACACAATACTATCACGAACTACTCAAAGCCGTAGAGGTGCAGGATCTGGGAGCCATGCATTTTAAAATCATTGACGAGCAGATTCTCTTTCAGGACGAAAACGGCCAGTTTGTAATCACCACAATTTCTGCGGAGAAAGACTATAATGAACACCATTTCGAACTGTTACCGGAAATGGCACCTTACCAGCTTATCGAAGGAAAAATAATATTTATGTATTCACCCACAGACAACCATCAGAGAATTTCAGGTAACCTTTTTTACTTTATAAAAGACTATTTAATGAAAAATCCTATTGGTGAGGTTCGCTATTCTCCTCTTGATGTTCGTCTGGATGAGAAAAATGTAGTGCAGCCGGATATTCTTTTTGTCTTCATTCGTCGCACAAGTATTATTGAGAAGAAAATCATGGGAGCACCGGATTTTATCATTGAAATCCTCTCAACCCATCGTAGAGATACATTGCAATGCATCTCTACGATGGGCCTGTATGGCCGTTTCTTAGTTCAAGAATACTGGATTGTTCATCCGGAAGAGCATTGGATAGAAGTATATCACAACAAAGCAGGAATACTATGGAAAAAGCAAACGGCCCGTGTTGGGGATACAATCAATAGCAAAGCCATAGAGGGCTTTTGTCTGGATGTGGCCCGGGGATAGGTAAAAAACTTATGGGTAAAGAGATGGCGGTAAGCCTGGCACAACTACAATAAATTTAGTATCAAAGGCCGTAAAAAAGGTACTATTTTTGCAGTAAAATGTCTCGGTAAGCGAGTGAGCCGTTGATTAAGGGGTAGATAAACCACCGAAAAGAATAATGCTTGTATTTCAAGCAATATGCAAATGTATAGTTAGTATTTAATAAAAGCTCACCGCTTTTAGGTAAAATTGAATTCCTATTGCAACCAACATTCGCAGGTTTAGCATTTTTCTTATTTGCTTGAAGAAGGCTCTTCGTGCTTATAAAACTATAACTTGAAAAAGCTACAACCTGAATAATTATGGCGAGTAGGAAAATTCCAAGTAATTTTAAGGGAAAGATATATGCAGGAAAGAAAGAACGACCCGGTTCAGAACTCTTATATTCCACAGGCTCAGGGTCTTTACGATCCCTCATTCGAAAAAGATTCCTGTGGGGTTGGTTTTATTGCCAATATAAAAGGGGAACGCTCAAATAAAATAGTCGAAAAAGGCATTCGGCTCATGTGCAACCTCGAACATCGCGGTGCTGAAGGTGCAGATCCCAAAACCGGCGATGGAGCCGGTATCATGATTCAGATCCCGGATGCATTTTTTCGCAAACAGCTTCCTTTTGAACTACCGGCCGAAGGTGATTATGCAGTAGGAGTTTTATTTTTACCTCAAGACCCTCTGATACGGGAAGGTATAGAAACGATTATCGAAAAGGTAATCGTAGACGAAGGAGAATACTGTCTCGGGTTCAGAGAGATTCCGGTAAACCTTGAAGTAGCCGGAACTGTAGCCAGAAAAACCGTTCCTGTTTTTAAACACGTTTTCATAGGTAAAGGTGATGCAACAGAGCGCGGAGATGGCTTTGAAAGAAAGTTATTTTTAATCCGCAGAATTATAGACCAGCGTATACGCTCCCAATACAAACTGGATCGCAGCCAGTATTATGTGCCCAGCTTCTCTTCGCGTACGATTATTTACAAGGGTATGCTACTCGGGCAACAGGTTCGTCCTTTTTATAAGGACCTGCAATCACCTGATATTACCAGTTCTTTTTGTCTTACGCATACCAGGTTCTCCACAAATACTTTTCCGACCTGGGATCTTGCCCATCCTTACCGCTTAATTGCCCATAACGGGGAAATCAATACACTGCGCGGAAACATTAACTGGATGGCTACCCGACAAAAAGTAATGGAATCTCCGCATTACGGTCAGGAACTGAAACGTATGCTACCTGTTATTATGGAAGGACAGAGTGATACCGCCACCTTCGATACAGTACTTGAACTACTTTGCATGGCAGGAAGGACTCTTCCTCACGCTGTGATGATGATGATTCCGGAAGCCTGGAGCAAACAAAAAGACATGGATGTTGATAAACGAGCTTTCTATGAATACCATGCTACCCTCATCGAACCCTGGGATGGACCTGCAGCTATTGCCTTCTGTGACGGCCGGGTAATCGGTGCTACCCTTGACCGGAATGGTCTGCGTCCCGCTCGCTATATCGTCACTACAGACAACGAAGTAATTCTGAGTTCAGAAGCCGGTGTACTTAACACCGATCCTTCTAAAATTGTAAAAACAGAGCGCTTAAGTCCGGGAAGAATGCTACTCATTGACCTCGAAAAAGGTCAATTCCTTGATGATGAAAAAATCAAGATGCAAATCAGTCGTCAACAGCCTTACAGGGAATGGGTAAATGAACACCTGATTCGCCTGAATCAGCTTCCGGATATGGATGGAATCAAACAATCCGACCATAATATTATCATGAGCCGGATGAGAGCTTTTGGCTATACAGCGGAAGACATCATGACTGTCATCAAACCTATGGCTATAAAAGGAGAAGAACCGGTAGGTTCTATGGGAGAGGATGTCAGTCTGGCCGTTCTTTCCAATAAGCCCCAGCCCCTTTTCCGTTACTTCAAGCAAAACTTTGCCCAGGTAACCAATCCTCCTATTGACCCGATACGGGAAGAATTGGTCATGGAACTCACCACCTATATCGGACCGGAAGGGAACCTGATGGCCGAATCCCCCGAACACTGTCTGCGATTAGAATTGGAACATCCGGTTCTTACCAATGATGAACTGGAAAAAATCAGGCAAATTAAGCAGTTCAGGGATGGGGAGCTGAAAGCCGTTACCTATTCTATCCTGTTTAATCCTCATGTAAAACACAGCATGAGAAACTCCCTGGATAAACTCTGCGAACAGGTAGCCGATTCTGTAAGAAATGGTTATAATCTCGTGATTATCTCCGACAGGGGAGTGGGACGAGATAGAGCACCGATTCCCAGTCTTTTAGCTGTAGCCGGGCTACATCATTACTTGATCCGAGAAGGCTTACGCACCAAAATAGGTATCATCCTTGAATCGGGAGAACCCCGTGAAGTGGCACACTTTGCTCTGCTTTGTGGCTATGGTGCCAATGCCATCAATCCTTACATGGCTTTCGATGCGATTTCCGATCTTATCGATCAGGGTTTAATGCCGGAAGTAAGTGATTTCAAAACAGCAAAAAAGAACTACATAAAATCTATTGGAAAAGGTTTATTCAAAATCTTCAGTAAGATGGGAATTTCTACCCTGCAATCCTACTGCGGTGGGCAAATTTTTGAAGCGGTAGGTCTGGATTCCGAACTGGTAAGTAAATATTTCACCGGAACTCCCACCCGTATTGAAGGTATGAGTCTGGAAATGCTGGAAATGGAAGCAGTTAAAAAGCATAAAAATGCCTTTAGCCCGACCTATTATCCGGGTGCACTGGAACCGGGAGGTCTTCATTACTACCGTAAACACAGCGATCCCCATATTTACAATTCCAATACCATCTTAAAATTACAGGAATCGACCAAGAACAACGATTATAAGATGTTCAGGGAATTTTCTGATATCATAGACAAACAACACGAAGGATTAATCACCCTGCGCAGTCTCTTCCAGATAGATGAAAGCAAATGCAAACCCATCCCCATTGAAGAAGTAGAGCCGGCTTCTGAAATTGTAACCCGTTTTCAAACAGGAGCTATGAGTTTTGGTTCCATATCAGCCGAAGCCCACACATCCATGGCTATTGCCATGAACCGGATAGGAGCTAAATCCAATACCGGTGAAGGGGGGGAAGATGCAGAACGCTATAAAACCCTTCCAAATGGAGATAGTATGCGCTCTGCCATAAAACAGGTGGCTTCCGGTCGTTTCGGAGTTACAACAAATTATCTTGTAAATGCAGATGATATTCAGATAAAAATGGCACAGGGAGCAAAACCCGGAGAAGGAGGGCAATTACCAGGCCATAAAGTAGACCAGGTAATCGCAAACCTTCGTTACAGTACACCCGGTGTTACCCTGATTTCTCCTCCTCCTCACCATGATATTTATTCTATCGAAGATTTAAAGCAGTTGATTTTCGACCTGAAAAATGTAAATCCACGGGCGAGAATCAGCGTAAAACTGGTATCTGAAGTTGGAGTGGGAACTATTGCAGCCGGAGTAGCCAAGGCCCATGCCGATCATATCCTGATTAGTGGCCATGATGGAGGAACCGGAGCCAGCCCTCTATCTTCCATCCATAACGCAGGAACTCCCTGGGAAATCGGTCTGGCGGAAACCCACCAAACCCTGGTAATCAACGGACTTCGGGATAGAGTTTATCTTGCTGTAGACGGAAAATTATCTACAGGAAAAGATGTTATCCTCGCTGCCCTGCTGGGTGCCGAAGAATTTGGATTTTCCACTTCTTCTCTCATTACCCTCGGTTGTATCATGATGCGTAAATGTCACCTGAATACCTGTCCGGTGGGAGTTGCCACCCAGGATGAAAGACTGAGAAAGCATTTCAATGGAAAACCCGAATACCTGGTAAACTACATGATGTTTATCGCCGAGCAGGTTCGGGAATACATGGCCAAAATGGGATTCCGAAAATTCACTGACATGATAGGACAGGTGGAATTGATAAAATACCAGCGTCCCCGTAATCACTGGAAAGCAAGAGGACTTGATTTCTCCAAAATTCTCGCAAAACCCAGGCCGGCACATTTCCCTACGGACATGCACAGGACCAAAGAGCAAAACCATGGTCTGGAAAAACAGTTAGACAATGAAATCATCCGCCGTTGTAGGGCAGCCATCGACTATAAAAACCCGGTTAAGTTTGATATGAAAGTAGTAAACCTGAACCGGACAGTTGGAACGATGTTAGCCGGTGAAATAGCCAGAAGATACGGAGAAGAAGGACTGCCGGAAGATACTATAGACATTTCTTTTACCGGAACCGCAGGACAAAGCTTCGGTGCCTTTATTAATAAAGGTATTACACTTCGCTTAATCGGAGCTGCTAATGACTATGTAGGAAAAGGTTTATGTGGTGGAAAACTCATCGTCAAAACCCCGGAAGAAGCCAGCTATGATCCCGCTGAAAACATTATTATAGGAAACACCTGTTTTTATGGGGCAACTCAGGGTTATGCCTACATTAACGGAGTGGCAGGAGAACGTTTCTGCGTTCGGAATTCGGGTGCCAGAGTCGTAGTGGAAGGAATTGGCGACCATGGCTGTGAATATATGACAGGTGGAGTTGCCATTGTTCTCGGAAAAACCGGAAGAAACTTTGCTGCCGGGATGTCCGGTGGGATTGCTTATGTTTGGGACTACCAGAATAATTTCCGAAATCAGGTAAACATGTCTATGGTTGTTTTAGAATCTCTTTCAGAGCAGGAAGAAATAGACATGGTAAAAGCCATGATTCAGTCCCATGTCGACTACACAGGCTCGAAAAGAGCGGAAAACATTCTGAATAACTGGAATTCGGAACTAAGCAGGTTTATAAAGGTTATACCTGTGGATTATCAGAAAGCATTGCAGAAAATGCAGCAAAACTTAAAAATTGCAAAGGAGACGGTTCATGGGTAAACCAACTGGCTTTATAGAATACGAACGTGAATACATCGAATCTTTACCTCCCGAGGAAAGAGTTACCAACTATAAAGAATTCGAGCGTTCCTACAGTGAAGAAAAGGCAAAAATTCAAGCAGCTCGCTGTATGGACTGCGGAATCCCTTTTTGCCACAGTGAAACCGGCTGTCCGGTCGATAACCTGATCCCGGAGTTTAATGATCTGGTTTATAACCAGAGATGGAAAGACGCCCTGGACAAGCTCCACAGCACTAATAATTTCCCGGAATTTACCGGGAGATTGTGTCCGGCTCCCTGCGAAGGAGCCTGCACGGTAGGCCTTATCAGTAAACCCGTTTCCATTAAAGGAATCGAACGCACCATTATAGACAGAGGCTTTTCTGAGGGCTGGGTAGTTCCTGTAGTCCCGGAAACCAGAACCAATAAGAAGGTAGCTATTGTAGGCTCCGGCCCCGCCGGTCTGGCCTGCGCTCAACAATTAGCAAGAGTCGGTCACAGTGTAGTTGTATATGAAAAAGCCGATCGTCCGGGTGGCTTATTACGTTATGGTATACCGGACTTCAAGATGGAGAAATGGCTGATTGACCGCAGGGTAACGCAAATGGAAGCAGAAGGGGTAATCTTTAAAAATAATGTCCACGTAGGAGTGGATATCAGTGCAGACGACCTCTTAAAAGATTATGATGCAGTAGTTCTGGCTATGGGTTCTGAAAAACCCCGTGATCTGACCATTCCGGGTCGTGATCTGAAAGGTATCCATTTTGCTATGGAATTTTTAAGCCTGAATAATAAAAAAGTGGCCGGAGATTCTGTAGATATCATCGATGCGAAAGGGAAAAACGTGATTGTTATCGGGGGAGGAGATACCGGTTCCGACTGTGTGGGAACTTCCAACCGACACGGAGCCAAATCCGTTACACAGATAGAACTCTTCCCGGAACCACCGGCAGAAAGAGATCCCTCCACCCCCTGGCCCTTATATCCGAAAATGCTTCGTACCTCATCCAGCCACCAGGAAGGCGTAAACCGTCAGTGGTCGGTGAATACTCTCGGCTTCAAAGGTAATGACAGGAGAGAAGTGATTTCGATTCATGGCAACCGGGTAGAATTCGTAAATGGCAAGTTTCAACCGATACCCGGAACAGAATTCGAATGGCCCGCCGATCTCGTATTTCTGGCTATGGGCTTTGTGCATCCGGTTCGGGAAGGTCTTTTAAACCAGTTAAGCGAAAAAGGCCTGCAACTGAGCCAGGCCGGGAATGTCCAGGCAAGTTTTGGAACAGGCTCCGGCTCTTTCCAGACCGGTGCCCAAAAAGTATTTGCCTGCGGTGATGTGAGAAGAGGCCAATCCTTAATCGTCTGGGCTATTTCAGAAGGTCGTAAATGTGCCAACCAGGTGCATGAAATGCTAATGAAATAATTACCCGATGCCTGAAAGCAAGTGAACCACCGATGGTTCGCTTGCTATTTCTCCTGCATAATTCTCTTCCGACTTCCCCTTCAAATGCTACATAATCCGGTAAAAATGTTTGACGAAAGCAGGGTTTTTCGTATAAGAATATAATCGCAGGAGTTTTTTTTGAAAACGAACGATTCCAATAATGCCCTGAAAGGAGCCCGCAAAGCCGCTGCCCTGCTTTTGACCATGGGAAAAGAAGAGGCTGCACGGGTGCTTTCTCACCTTGATGATAAGATGATAGAACAGATAGTTCTGGAAATGACCCGAATTAAAGCTGTTCCGAAAGATGAAAAAGATAAAATTCTCAAAGAATTTAGCAGTACCATAGAAGAAGTTTCGAGGGAAATGCGAGGAGGCATAGACACAGCCAAAGAAATCCTTTCCCGTTCCCTCGGAGAGGACAGGGCAGAAGAAGTCATACAGAAAGTCAATAAGCGCGATATGAAAAAAGACTTCGAGTTTTTAAATGATATCGATCCCTATACGATTGCTGCCCTGATTGGAAAAGAAGCTCCTCAGACCATAGCCGTAACCATTTCCCACCTTGGTGCAAAAAAGGCCGCTGAAGTTCTGAAACTCCTGCCCCGCGAGCTTCAGTCCCAGATTGCTCTTCGACTTGCAACTACTTCCAAGTCCCACCCGGATGCTGTTGCCAATATTGCCCGTGTGTTACGTAAAAAATATGAATCCAGAGATGAACTGGAACTCACGACCGCCGGTGGAGTTCAATCCCTGGCTGAGATTCTGAACCACATGGATAAAAACATAGAAAGCAACATCCTTCAGGATCTTTCCGAAACTTCACCGGAACTTGCCAACACGGTTCGAGACAAACTGTATGCCTTTGAAGACCTTCTGGATCTGAATCAGAAAGAAATGCGTACTCTAATCAACCGTCTCGGTGGAAATGAACTTCTGATTGCAGCTCTCAGGGGTGCCGGAGACGAACTTCGGCAGCACTTTTTCAATGCTATGTCTCAAAACCGTGCGGTGGATATCATCGAAGAAATGGATGCCAGGGGTAAATTAACCTTACGGGAAATTATGCAGGCCAGGTCAGAAATCCTGAATATAGCCAGAGATTTAGAATTAGAAGGATTTTTAGTGATTAAGAAGAAGGGAGAGGAGTATATTTAAGAACTTGGCGGAGCTGACGGGACTCGAACCCGCGACATCCTGCGTGACAGGCAGGCACTCTAACCAGCTGAGCTACAGCTCCCTGACCAAGTGAATACAAACTAATTACATCCACACTTTTAGTCAAGCTTCTTTTAGATTTATTTTCCACTCTTTAGAAATTTTTCCTTCTGATAATGGGATAAGAGTATGGCCGTTGCAAGTCCTGCATTCAAGGAACCGGCTTCTTCTGAAATTGGAATCTGTAAAAGAATATCTGCTGTATGTCTTACAAAAGAATCAATTCCCCTGCCTTCATTGCCTATAACAAGGGCGAAGGTTTCCGGAAAAGAAAATTCATACACATTTCGGTTCTTCTCTTCCCCCATCTTTCTTGCAGACGCGGCAATCATTTGAAAGCCTTTTTCTTTCAGGAGAGGAAATATCTCCTTTAAATGTTTTACACGGTATATATCCAGTAAGAATGTATTACCAAGGGCCACTCGAACGGCACGACGAATGTAAGGCTCACAGGTTTTTTCATCTATTAGAAGACTCTTACATCCAAAAGCCAGGGAAGTACGAACAATGGAACCCACATTTTCTGCATCGACAAGTCCATTTAAAACAATCACAGGAGATTGAATTTCTGTTATAGGTTTCTCCTTCGGTTTTTTCGCCAGTGCCATAAACCCCTGATGGATAGGAAAGCCCATGAAAGATTCCATATCTTCTTTGCTTGCCATAAAGACTTTCTCTTCAGGAAGCTTCTGTAAAATCAAGGCTTTATGGGTTTCATAGTAATTGGATAAACAGAAAATATTTTCTACTTCCAGTTCGGATTGCAATAATTTTATAACTGCCTTATCTCCATCAGCTATAAAATATTCTTTTCCGATGCCCGCACCATCCTTCTGGGAACGATAGGGCAAAAGAAGGGGATTATCCGGTTTGACAATTACAGGCATAATAGAATAATAATCCGCTTATCAGGCTTGCTCCATACCTTTGTCTAAAAAATTCTGGAATAGGGCTATATTTTTTTTCTGTATATATAAAGTTACAAAGGCATCTTCGAGAGGAATCGCACCTCCGATTAAAGACATCAGTTCTTCTCCTGTTACCAGATATTTTACTTCCCTGAGTTCTAAATAATTCTTGATTAAGTTGATTTGATATATAGCAGAGGTTTGAAAAACAGGAACGAACTCTTCCCCGTCTCCTTCTTCCTCCTCTGTTAAAATACTAAGCGGCATAATTTTGTAAATTCTCAATAGAGGTCTGGATCTCTTTCATGAAGACTAAAAGCCGTTTGAAACTTTCAATACTTTCTAATTGCTTTCCGGTGAGTTCACTTACCTGCTTGATTTCTTCTGTAATATTATTTAAAGAAGAAGACTGTTTCTGGGTACTTTCCTCGATAATAAAAGAACTTCGATTTAATTTTTCGAGAGAGCTAATCACAGCCTGTTGATTTTCTCCGAAGGCCTTCAGCATATCTTCACCTATTTGAATCGAGCGACTCACTTTTTTACTCATATCTACTACAGTATCAAAAACCCTATCAACATTTTCTACATATTCGTGTGCTGACTGGATCTGCTGTAAGGAGTCCCGTATATATTCGGTAATCTGGGTCGTTTGCAGGCTTGAGTTTCCGGCTAACTTATTTATTTCTCCGGCTACAATGGCGAAACCTCTTCCGCTCTCCCCGGCTCTCTCTGCTTCAATAGAAGCATTTAAAGAAAGTAAATTTGTTTGATAGGTTATTTCTTTCATAAGCTTAATGGCCCTCGACATATTTTCTGAGGAATGGCGAACCTTATCCATAGCCTTTGAAGTTAAGTCCATATATCGCTTACCTTCAAGAATATTATATTCCGATTCTCTTGCAGCATCGGACATGTCCTCTAAAGCTCTTACAAACTTATTATTTAAACGATTCATTTCTTCAGTTTGTTGTAAAACAAAATCACTGAGTTGTTTCTGCTCTGTAGAAGCCTTTACCACTTTATCTGAAGCTTGATTGATTTCTGTCATGGTTTTGGAAGTATTGGAAGAAAGCCTGGCTGTTGCCTGAATATTTTGCGTAATAAAAGAAATAGAATTTTCTGCTTCCTCTTCAAAACCTTTAAAACGAGAAGAAGAATGATGTAATTTCTTTAGAAGTTCCCTGTTCTTCTCCTGGTTTAGTTTCGCTATTTCATAGCTTTTATTCGCTTTTAATATAGTTTTAACAGAAAGAAGGGTTAAGAAGTACATAATCGCAGCAATCATACTTACAAAAAGGATAATATTCATAAGCATATCTCCGTTGTAAACATTCAGAGGAAAGCCGGTAGAACGATCCAAGAATTGCACCTTAGAAAAACTCTTCACGCTAAGAATTAGAAGAAGCTCAAATAAGATTCCTAAAGAAGAGTTGAATATAGTAAATCGTGAATTATATCGGAAAGGCCCAAGGCAGATAGTAAGGAGATTCACTACAAACAGGGGTTTCTCTTTGATTGCATAGTCTCCTCCATTTAGCATAAACAAAACACTTGCAAGACGAACCATAAAGAGAACGAAAAAATCCATGAAGGCATTAAAATAAATTAAGACTATATTATATACCTGTTTTCTTAAATAGTATCTTGAAATCAAAGAGTTCAAAAGATACAGCAGGGTTCCAAGGCTAAAAGCTATCGTGATCTCAAAACTCACACTTTTATAGCTCACGATCGTTGCGATGACAAAAAGCGCAACCATCACCTGCCGTACACGGTTTACATTATTTTCTCCATCAAAAATAGGTAGAACTGTATTCATAATTTCCCTATTTTAACTATCGGTAAAGGAAGGATTTAGAAAGAGAAGTTTCAAAAGTACCTGGAGCGGGACTTGAACCCGCACGGGATTGCTCCCACAGGATTTTAAGTCCTGTGTGTCTACCTATTCCACCATCCAGGCAAAAGAAAACAAGTGCTGAGGCGTCGGCCGGATTCGAACCGGCGATCAAGCTTTTGCAGAGCCATGCCTTAGCCACTTGGCCACGACGCCGAGAGCGTTTTTACATTATTTGAATAACGGAATCACTGTCAATAGAATTTTTATTCCCATTCGATGGTTCCCGGTGGTTTATGGGTCAAATCATAAAAAACATAAGAAATATTTGGGTGTGACAGGAGTGAATGGGTAATATCTTTTAGAAATTCCCGATTCATACAATAGAAATTTGCTGTCATGGCTTCCTGGGATTCAACCGGTCTCAATACGATACTAAAAGTGAAATCTTCTTTCCCTATGGGCAGAAGGACCACCGGGAATTGCCAGATTTCTCCTAAAAGTTTATATTGAATGAGCTTATCCTGAACTATGGCATCAGCCTCCCTGAGAATATCAGAATGTTTTTTATCCATAAAAATCGGATTAAAATAAAAAGAAGGAGGAAGTTCTCTCTGGAAAGGTGCAAAAACCACCCGGTTTATCTCCGTTATTTCATTGGTTATCCGGGTTGATATTTCATTATAAGTGTCCCAATTATCTGAAAAGTCATTGAGAGCTGCACAGTGACGATAACTTCGTTTATCCCCCTGTACTCCTACCGATTGAACGGGCAAAACAGAGACCATGGCTGAAGGATAGGAGCCTATTATCTCCGCTAACTTATCTTCTTCCGGAATATGTGTATCAATAGGAGTCGCAATCATCCGGACTCCGAGCCCGGGTCCCGGGAAGGGGTGACGCATAGTCCATTCCTTATCCACACCCAACAGTATACCAAGCCCTCGAACCTCATCCTTATACAATTCCTTAATCGGCTCTACCAGCTCTCCCTTTTCCATGAGTTCCAAAATTTCCTGTACCCGATTATGGTGGGTTTTAATATTATGAGAATGTCTGGTTCCTCCACTCTCTATAGTATCCGGATAAATCGTTCCCTGTCCGAGCATCCACTCCTGTGGATTCAGATTCATTTTGGCAGCGTATTCCGCCCTTGCTTCTAAAAATAGCTTACCCATAATTTTCCGTTTTTCTTCCGGATCGGTTTTACCTTCGAGAGCTTTATAGAATCTCTGTGATTCATCTGAGACATAGATATGAACCCCGATTGTAGAAAGGTTTTGTTGAAGATTTTTCACTTCATCTTTTCTCATAAAACCGGTATCAATTAAGAGACCTTTCACCCGGGCTTCCCCCAGTGCCCGCACCAGAAGGATATAAGAAACCGTAGAGTCCACTCCACCGGAGACCAGCATAAAGACTTTCTTATGAGCCGGAATTTCTTCCTGTAATTCTTTAATTTTTTGTGCTAAAAACTGGTTTAAATCCCAGGAACCGGAAAGGCCACAGAGAGAGATAAAATTGGAGAGCAGTTTTAAACCCTGCCTGGTATGAGTCACTTCCGGATGAAATTGTATTCCAATAATACGCCTCTCGGGATCGATAATACCTGCATTCTTGCAATTTTCACTTTCTGCAAAACAGACAAAACCCTCAGGAAGTTCAATGGCTTCATCACCGTGACTCATCCATACAACTTCCTTATTCGAAAGGCCGGAAGTAATCGGATAACGAAAAGGATTAAAAATCGAAAGACCGGCTCTTCCGTATTCGCGTTTATACGAATTACTTACCTTTCCTCCTAATTTTTTCACCAGTAGCTGATGACCGTAGCAAATACCTAATATGGGAATATTCAGGGAGAATAAGGAATCAGATATATCCGGCGCATTTTCTTCGTAAACACTCGAAGGGCCACCGGAAAAGATCAAACCGGAGAACTCCCTGTATTTTTCCGGACTCTCCTCATTACTCAAGATTTCTGTATAAGCACCTAAATGTCGAATTCTGGAAGAAATTAAATGTGCATATTGACCTCCAAAGTCAATCACTCCGATTTTACCATTTATTGTATCCATATTCATGCGGCTTCTCCCAAAATTATAAAAAAATGTACAGATTTTAAGCAAAGATACAACTGTCAAGTTGAAAAAAGCTTATCCTCAATACAAGAAACAGCGAACAAATCAGAAAACACTTGCAAGAGAAACGAAAGCTTTCTTTAGTAAAATATCTCCCTATGTCAGACATTTTACGTAAGGTTCTTGTTACTGCATTCATCGGATTCCTCTACGGATTCGGCAGCCTTCTGGCTGTTCCTATGCAAATCCGAATTGGTGTCTTATCCCTACAGGGAGAACAACACACAAAAACTCAATGGGCAGAAACCGCAAATTACCTTTCGAGCACACTTGAAAATAAAGAGTTTATCATAGTTCCTTTATCCTTCCAAAAAATAAAAGAAGCAGTAGAACACGAAGAAGTTGATTATATTATTTTAAATCCGGCTCTATACACAGAACTATCTGCATCTTATAACATAAGCCCCATTGCAAGTATGAAACGAGAACTTGGAGGCTTTATTTATTCTTACTTTTCAAGTTCCATATTTACTTTACGAAAAAATACGCACATTCGAGAATTTAAGGATATTTATAATAAACAAATTGCTGCTGTATCTCCCAATTCTCTCGGAGGCTGGTTAATGGCAAAACGAGAATTTCTACATTATGGAATCTCTCCTGATACAGATTTCAAGAGTGTAGAGTTTTTCGAAGACCACCGCAAAGTTGTTGAGGCTGTAAAAAGTGGACAAAAAGATGTAGGCATTGTTCGTTTTGATATTCTTGCCTTAATGCAATCAGAAGGTTTAATAAAAGTGGAGGACTTTTATATATTACATGGTTCTAAAAAAGGACATTTTACCGCAGGCTTTCCACTAAGTAAAGATTTTTCCCACAGTACAGATTTCTATCCGGAATGGCCCTTCTGTGCCTTACCACATACATCTCAACAACTAAATCGAACCATTGCAATATCCTTATTCAGTATATCTTCTAATTCTAAAGTAGCGAAGATCTCCGGAATCTATTCCTGGACACCTCCTTTAAACTATCAATCCGTAAATGAATTATACCGGGAGTTAAGAATAGGCCCTTTTAAAAAAATAAACTTACGCTTCAGTGATGTCTTTGAAAACTACTCTTCCGTAATTATTATATTCAGTAGTTTATTTTTTGTTTTACTTTCTCTTCTTATCATACTTGTATTTCTACTTCTGAAGCTACACCGATTAAATCAAAAAATTCAAAGAGCCTCCGAAGAAGATATTTTAACAGGTCTTCCCAACAGAAGACTTTTTGATTTTTTCCTCGGAAAATGTTTAAGCCGTGCAGATCGGAACAATCAAAGAGTAGGAATTCTTTTTATTGATCTGGATGATTTTAAATATGTAAATGATAATTACGGACACAGAACCGGTGACCTGATACTAAAACAGGTAGCCGAGCGCTTTAAAAAAATCCTTCGTTCGGAGGAACTAATTGCAAGACAGGGTGGAGATGAATTTATAGCTGTCTTTGTTGATGTAGCTGAAACGAAACTGGAAGAAATTTCAAAGCGCTTCATAAAAAAGATAACCTCTCCTTTTTATCTCTTAGATAAGAAATCTATAATAATCGGCTGTAGTATTGGAATTAGCATTTACCCTGAGGATGGAAAAGATGTTACCGAATTAATACACAATGCTGATCTGGCGATGTATGAAGCAAAAAGAACGGGGAAAAATCAGTATAGATTTTTCTCCCGTTTGAATAAGACCTGAGGGGTTTTCTATTATTCTACATGACAGGCCATACTCAATTTATAAGTAGAGTATTCCCTGGCCGATTTATAGCTATGCCATTCTCCTGTTTCAGAATCGATTAACTTACAATAACTTGTAGAAGTAAGATAATCCAGGAATAAAGTGTTTCTTTCTACAATCACATCCTTATAACCTTTTTTCATTTCCTCTAAGGCTCTTTTTAGGTTATAGCAAGGAATTTTCATGTGAACATGGTGAGGTAAGTGAATATAAATATTCAATAATACTATATTAAAAAACCAGGGAATATGATAATTTATAGTACCGTGAACCTGACCGTAAAAAGGTGTCCAGTCTGCATGTTTCTTCCAGCTAATAGCAGGATTAATGTGATGAACATAAACAGTAAGACCGATATAGTAGTTCCAGGAAATAAAGGGAAGTAACCAGAGCTTAGTAAACGACCAGAACCCGGCCTGCAAATCAAGCCCGGAACCGGCACCGATATAAAAAGCAAAAAGCGCAGTCGATAAACCAAAAACACTGATAAGAATCCTATCCTTAACACTATTTTTGACAGGAGCATTATAGATCATCATTCCCTTTAACCAGACCTCAATCATATAATAAGGGCCGGCTCCCAGAAAAGACCAATAAAGTTTATGTTGCAATTTTTGGATCAGGTTCATTTTCTTATATTCCTCAATTGTAACAGGTGACCATACAAAATCGGCTTCTCTTTTAATAGTATGTCCGTGATGAATTCGGTTATGTCCGTATGCCCATTGACTATAGGCGTGTAAACTCGGAAGAAAGGCAAGCTGCCCGATAAAGCGATTTAGTTTCTCACTCTTAAACAAAGCTCCGTGTGCGGCGTCATGACCGATAATAAATAAACCACTGATAGTAAGCCCGGCCAGCACTTCTAATAAAACAATAAGATACCAGCTTTTTGCGTAATATAGAGAAACCATTACGATAGAAAAAAAAGTAAGGTTCATAAGGAATAAACCGATACCTTTCCAGTTCGGATTCTCAAAAGTTTCCGGGCTCAGATAGCTTCGAATATCACTTAGAGTTGCCCTTTTCTTAGAACTATCTTTTGCAATATTTGTTACTTCGCTGACGGTTTCAGCGTAACGATTCTTGATTTCTTTTTTATCCAGTTTCATTTTAAACTCCTGCTTCTTTAAAAGTTATATATTTTTCGTTTTTGTCATCCCAGAGCTGACATTTTTGAATTGCGTTAAAATACTCCTTCCAGGTAAACTTTTCTTCGCTTAAATCTTCCTTGAAAGAAGATACACGAAGTTGCTCTTGAGCTTCTACCAGCTTATAGGAAGGAATCCTGATATTCAAATGATGGGGAATATGGTAATCAATATGAAAATGTAGAGAAGATAACCAGGCCGGCATGAGAGAATTCCTGGTAGATAATATTTGGCCTTTATATTGTGACCAATTTTCTTCTTTGTAAAACTTCATTTTTTCTGAAGTATGGTGTAAAAAGGTATAAAGAGACATCCAGAATTGAAAAAAAATTGCCGGAATCAGAAGATAATGAAATAAACTATATACAGAACCTGTAAAATAGATTAGGGCAGTTCCCAAAAATCCGAGATACGTAAAAAGAACTGCATACGAAAAATATACATTTTTCCTGTGTGACTCTTTATAGAGAGAGGGATTATAGTGATAATTATAATTATGCAACAAAGAGCCAAGCGGTAGCAAGGTTCTTGTCAGCCTGTAAAGAAAAGCCCGTTTCGGATAACGTTTTTTCAGGATCCTGTATTGTTTAATCGTCAAAGGAATCCAGGTGTTATCATAGTATATAGAGTTGGCCGGGGCCCTGAGAGAATTTGTATGCTGATGATGAGCATTATGAGAATATTTCCAGGCATAATATGGGTAAAAAGAAGGAATAAAAAGAATGTGTCCCCAAAAACTATTCCATCTCTTATTTCCAAAAAAAGATTCATGTGCACAGTCATGACCCAGAATAAATAAGGAAGTTACAGTCGTTCCGGCAAGAAAATAGGCAGGAAGATAGAAGTAATACAGGGCATTTACCTGAACGTAATACAAAAAATAAACCGATATTACAGTCTGTAATAAGCCGGAAAGCAAATATAAAGAAGCCCTTAAACGAGAAGGCCGAAAAACATCCTCCGAAAGCTCTTGTTTAACATCGTTCAGTTTGGGCTCTTTTTTTTCTTCAATTTTCACATCTTCTAGAGTTGTAATCATAGAGACTCCTTGTTTTGACCATTAAATAAACATCGTTAAATAGAGTCAATCATTTAACGATGTTAGATATTGCTTTTTAGATTCCCTTCAGCAAATCGGCACTTAGAAAGAAGATACCTTCTTTGAAATTGTACTTGGCATAATAGGGAAAGATTTTAATTTATTACCATTATGGCTGCTACAACCATTTGCCTGATGAATTTCAAGGGAGGTGTTGGAAAAACAACCTTAACTGTCAACCTTGCCGCAGGCCTTGCCAACGAAACCCGCGAAGATGGTGAGCCCTACAAGGTTTTACTTATCGACGCAGACCCCCAATCCAATGCTTCCGTTTACACCCTCGGTGAATACTGGAGAAAAACCATTTATCCCTCTCCCGATAATAGTCTCTATGGTGTATTCCTGAGGCTTTTTAAAGGTAGTAAAAATGGTCTCGGACCGGACGATATCATAGGTTCTTTTGACGAAGACGCTCCCAAAACCCCGATATTTGCTACCCAGAAAAAAATTTTTAGCGATGGAAAGGCAAAATACGAAGAAGCTCTGGCCTACTGGCCAAACTTACACGTCATTCCCTCCCATTACGGGCTTGTAAATATAGAAAAACAAATGAAATTCTCCAAAGATGGAACGGTTAAAATTCCGGCTCTGGGTGGTTCCTACTATTATTTTGAAATTTTAGATAAAATCTCCCGCTATATCCGTCAAAAATACGACTTCATCCTGATAGATTGCCCTCCGAACCTTTATACCATGTCAGAAAATGCTCTGTATTTTGCCGATCACATCGTCATCCCGGTCATACCCGACTGGCTCTCAACCAATGGCATTAATTGGCTCGTCATGCAACTCTTTTCCATCTCTAAAAAATACAGACGAAAGGCAAAAAGTATCCGTGCCATTGTTCCCACTCTTTGGACGGAAAAAGAGGCTGTCTTTGCGAGACACATTCGAATCTTAAAAAGAAGTCTGGCTTCCTGGAAGAAAATTGAAAAATATCAGAATATCCTGGAAAAAGCCGAAGTCTGGGAAGGTTTACAACGTTCCTCCAGTGTAACAAAGGCTATTGACTCGCTTCGTCCTATCGTCGATTATCCATCCACAGAAGCATCAAGGGCCCAGTTGAATCTGATGCTCAAACAAATAATTCAATGGAGGGAAGGGAAATGAATGCGAACCGGGTAAAAAAACTTTTACAGGAACTGGCAGGCCTTCCAATTGAAAAATTAGGAAGTCAGGACATACATAAACTGGGACTAAGTTTAGAAACTGCAATGGAAAATCTGAAAAAGTTAGATATGATTAGCAGGGTTGAAGAATTACAAAATTCAGTATCCATTGAAAATATTAGCTTTTATAAGCATTTTCTTTCCACTCTAAAACTAAAAAAACCTCTGTCTTCTGATTCGGAATCAGACTGGAGAAGATATTTTGAAGCCTTAGAAAAGGAATATTCAAAAATTGATAAATTAAAAAAAGAATATATAACGCTTTTAAACCGAATCGACCGATTAACAGAAGCAAAAGCCTTGAAGTTGATTTCTGAATTAAGCGAAAAAGACCGAAAGTTACTCGGCCTTCTTGCCAATCTCAGTCCAAAAACAGGTCCTTCTGCGGCTAAACTCGGGCTTACAAATTCTAAAACAGGTCAAAAAATCTGGTATGAAGAATTGAAAAACGTACGTTCACTGGGAATACTGTCTAATGAATAAGGGATTATATCATGAGTGAAAAAAATACAATTAAACTTAAAAGCTGGACACGGGAAATTCGTAATTCCGTTGAAAAAGACCTAAAAGAAGAGCTTAAGATTGTTATCATGGAGCATCCGGAATGGGGTTGGGAGCAACTAAGCCTTCAGGATGTATATGCCTGTGCTATAAACCAATTACCTCCTATCTATGTTATAGGAGATGAAGAACCACCCGTAAAACTCAGCCGGGGAGAAATCAAAGATGCAATTCTTTTTGCCATGAAACGAATCGAAGAGCATCCTATGCATATTTGATGCAAAGAGGAAATGTATGAAACAACTGCTATATTTAGTTTTACTTATTCTTTTTTCTTTTATCTCCTGTTCCTCCAGTGACAGTAACAAAATTGAACTTCAGGTACCGGAACTTCTGAATATCCTGAGTCCGGATGATGCAGTTATCTACTTAAGTACCCGAGAAATCGATTCCGATCTGACTCCGAATTGTGGAACAGCAACTCCTACAACAGCCCTGTCCACCGGTACAACAACGACCACTACCACAACAAGTAGCAGTAGTGGTGACGTTAGCCGCTATACAATTTATAGCCAATTAATTATGAAGCAAACGAAAGAAGTTCTAACTTTAAAGTTTATTTATGATCTCAACCAGTTTCAGGGTTCTATTGATTCCCAGCAGGGTTTTATTTTTTCCAGTGACTTATTTCAAAGAACCATTATTGGAAAACAGGGAACTGTAAAATGGAATAGCCAGGGAGTTGGTTATATTGATTCTTCCAATACCGGTCTCCAGACTCTTTCTTATTTTGACCTTGAGTTAAATCTTACCGGATCTTATTCCAGTACAGCGAGTTCTACTACTACTCCTGTGGAATGTTATACGGTAGATGGAATTTATTGCACGAGTACAGTTTCTACAAATAAATGTTATACCAGTGATGCAGTTAAATGTATCTCCAGCGGAACTACTTCAGGAGATGTATCGGTTTCTATTATTGGAAAATTAAAATGTAACGCTCAAAATGTGGTACCAAATTAAGTATGGCTGATTTTTCCCTGATTATACCTACCTTTAACGAAAAAGATAATATCTGTATCCTGATACCAAAATTAAAGGAACTTTTCATTCAAAACTCCATTTCCTATGAAATTATCGTCGTAGATGACGATTCTCCGGATCTTACCTGGAAAATTGCACGGGACAAATTTGAAGATGACATTTCGGTTCGAGTGATTCGTCGGGTCGGAAAGAAGGGCTTAAGCTCTGCTGTAATCGATGGAATGTCTGTAGCTCGCGGAAAATATCTGGGTGTAATAGACGCAGACATGCAACATGATGAATCTATTCTTCCGAGGATGTTAAAGGAAATGGAAGAATATGAAGTTGTGATCGGAAGTCGGAAAGTTGAAGATGGAGGATACGGAGAGTGGGGCTTTATTCGAAAAATGATGAGTAAGGGTGCCACTTTAGTTGCCAAAATTTTTCTTCCTATCCCGGTTAAAGATCCCATGTCCGGTTTTTTTATCGTAAGAAAAGAACTTTTTGATGAACTGGTCTCTTCTATAAACCCCCGAGGTTTTAAAATTCTTCTGGAATTTATCGGTCGAAAGAAACAGGTAAAAGCGAAAGAAGTAGGTTATGTATTTAGAACCAGGCAATACGGAACAACGAAGATGTCGTCTTCTGTTATTCAGAATTATCTGGCTGCTCTATACGATATACGCTTTGGAAAGTATATTTCTTTAACCTTTCTTGTTTATGCTTTTGTAGGTCTTATCGGTCTTGCCATTAATTTTTCTATTCGCAAAACCTCTGCATTCGTTTTCGCTGACGAACAGAATCAGAGTCCCTTAAGCATTCCGGTTTTAAGCGGTTTTATTGCCAGTTTGTTTAGCAATTATATCCTGAACAATATCTGGACATTCAAGCAATTCAGGATCTCAGGTGTCCTGCAACAAATTAAAGGATTTATTACATTTTCCTTAATTTCCGTTTTGGGTCTACTTATTCAGCTTTCGGTATGGAACTTTCTATTACAAATACATAATATTACCTTTATGAATCCTGCAGAAAACTGGCTCAGCTACTTTTACAATTTTGTTGGAATTGTAGTCGCTACTGCCAGTAATTACTACCTGAATAAAAATATAACCTGGGAGCATAATTAGAAGCTCCCTTTAAGCTCAATGAGAAAGCGCCTGCCTTCTCTCAGGTAATCGAAGGGATAATTATTATTCTTTATTAGCTTCTGGCTGGTATTAAATAGATTAGAAAAATATATTCCTGCCTGCAAGTTTTTCGTAATATCATAGGAAAACCGCAGGCTGGCATCTATCCAGGAGGGGACGGTTCTGGGCCTGTATACCGGATACATATTGGGATCATTGAGAAGAATTCCTGTTAAGGGTTCTATTTGTCCGAGATCACTATTCCTTCTATAGACTTTTCCCTGGTAATGAAGACTAAAGCCGGTATGGAAATTTAAAATTTTCCAGAGCACCCCTGCATTACCCGTGTATACCGGAGACCATGTAACCGAATTATCACTCTTGGAAACAGTATTATCCTGGATCAATTCTCCGATTCTCTTATTGTAGGAATAGTTAATATATCCGGACAACTCTTTGAAATGTAATAGCACTTCAGATTCTACTCCCTGTGTATGAAGTGTATAAATATTTGAACTCAGGTTATTATTTGCTATACTATAAGCTATCTGGTTTTCAAAACGGGTATCAAAGAAGTTCAGTCGAAAGTTGGTGTTCTTTTGCACAAACCAGTCAAGTCCCAGTTCTCTTGTGTGGATTACCTCCGCTTTTAGCTGTCTTGGGTTAGATGCCAGAGTAAAGGTATTCGCACCAAAAAGTTCCGTAATCGATGGTTCACGAAAGGCAGAACCTCCCATAGCTTTGATAGTCAAATTTTTCATGGGGAAAAAGACAAGGCCCAGACGGGGACTTGTTTTACTAAAAACTCTTTTCTCTTCCGGTTTATACGGAAAACTTAAAAATTCAGCATAAGGTTCATCTATTCCTTTGAACTTCGCTACTTTATGGTCATAACGAATTCCCAGGGTTATTTCTACGAATTCATGGAACAATTTTCCGGACACTAACTGGGCAAATATGGCTCCTTTCGGTATTCCCTGATCCTTTATCCATTCTAACCAGGGGCCCTGTTTCCTTATTTCTCCATTATCATAAGGTGGCCAACCATTCGCCGCATCAGCAAGAGCAATGTTGCTGTAGTGATTTTTATCTCCGGAGTAACGAAAAAAACTTCCCTCCAATCCTAAAAGGAAACTTCCTCCGTTTTCTAAAAGATAAGTCCATTGGGCACGGGTAAGAACCTCATAAGCACCTGTTTCCAGATTTTCCCAGATTCCGGAAGGATAGTATTCCTCGTAAGCATTATTTTCCCCGTAACGCATAAACCAATCGATAGTCCTATTTTGTAGACGAACAATGTATTCCTGGTTTAGCTTCTTTTTCTGCTTGTCCTTATAACTGAGAGAAAATGTCTCCATGCTTTCATGCATATTTTCTTTGAGGTCGGGAATTCTCCAGAGCCAGCCATGACCGGTCTCAAAACTCCAGTCCTGCCGGTGATACTGAAAGCCAAAATTTTCAAAAGAATTGTTTCCATCTAATCGGAGAAAAGCATAAGAATTAGAGCGCTTATCTTTTACATCGAATTTCTTATAGTATCCAAAATCATCCAACCTGTAAGATCCATCTTCACTTTTATAATTATTTCCCTCTGTTTTATACTGAGAAAAGCTGGCTACGTACGAAACATATTGAGTGCTGTTCCCGGTAAGAAGTTCATTTATTCGGGTGCCATAATCTCCTCCGCGAAGTCGAAATTTAACTTCTCCTTTTAAGTCTTCCCCTGTATACGTATTGATAGAAACGACACCATTAGTCGCATTCGAACCATACAGGGCAGAACCGGGACCTCGGATAACTTCCAGAGATTTAATGAAATTCATGGGAGTTATTTCCCAGGTATAAGCAGAGCCATATAAGGAATCATTAAATTGCACTCCATCCATCAAGAGCAGTAGATGGTTATTATTCCAACCTTCAAACATCCCTCTCGAACTTACCGTTCTCCTATCATAGTCCATGGAAGGAGCAAAACCCGGTAACTGGTACAGAATTTCATTCAGGCTCAACTTTCCATATTCTTCGATTTCTTCCGGACGAAAAACAGAAACCAAATTCGGTGCTTCATTAGTTCGTTTTGAAATTTTTGTAGCTGATACGGTTACCTGGGATTGGATTAAATCAAAAACAGCATCTCTTTCTTTTTCAATAGACTGTTGTTGATTATTTAGAGGGAGCTTATATTCTTCTATAAGCCTGGTACTGAGAAGATTCTCTTCAAGATTTCCACGGTTTTCTTTTCGGGAAGGATTTGCTTTGAGTTGTTGTATGAGTTTTTTTGTATATTTCTGAATCCTAAGTTTATCCTCTTCCTTGATTTCTTCTTTATCCAGTTTTACTCCTTCGGTAAGAATCATATAGTCCAGAATATTACAGGCGTCGATAATGAATCCATCTTTAACCAGGTAAATCTGGGAAAAGATAGATACATTAGAAGAATCAGGACTTCTCTGGTAATAACCTTCAATGAGTAATTCGAACTGCTCTTCTTTAGCTTTTCTTAGATTCTGAGAGAAGCCTGGGGAATCGGTGCTTGTAACTGTATAGCCTTCTTTTTCCAGTTCCTGTTTTAAAAATTTTTGTATTTTGATTTCAAGTTCAGCTTCTCTGCTCGACTTATAAGCTGCAAATGGAGGAAGAAGAATCGTTTTCAAGCGAACTTGCCCCTCGGCATATATTGAATTTATCAATAACATAATAAACAAGAGAGTAAATGAAGCAAAAGTTCTCATGTAGAGCTCCTTAAGTCTGCTAATAATGACACCTTTGTTAGCAATTTCCAGTAATTTTTTATTGGAAATATTATTTTTCAATAACCGAGTATTGGTAAGAGACACGGAAAACCGCTTTACGAAATAGCTCAGATTGTAATCTTATCCCTGTGAAGAATAGAATCGAGGAAATTCAGGACGAAATTATTGAAGAGTTTTCAGAGTTTGAAGACTGGCAGGAACGGTTTCAATATCTCGTTGAACTCGGAGACGCTCTGCCTCCGTATCCTGAGGAATTTCGGAAGGAAGAATACCTCGTACCGGGCTGCCAATCGAGGGTATGGGTTCACCCACGAATAGAAAACAACAGTTTATTTTTTGATGCAGACAGTGACACCGCTCTAACCAAAGGCTTAATTGCCATTCTCATTCGGGTCTTTTCCGGTCAGGCACCCAAAGAAATTGCCTCTTCTTCCCTGGAGTTCCTGGAAAAAGTAGGTTTGCAAAAATTTCTTTCTATCAGTCGCAGAAATGGTTTAAATTCTATGGTAAACCTTTTAATGAATGCTGCAAAAACCCATAACCATTCCTAATATTATGTCATTTTAATCCTGCTTCAAAGTCACTTTTTATCTCAGAGAGCAGGCGAACCATTGGTGTTCTCCTACGAGAATGAAAAACTCTCAACTTTTTTGAGAGGATACATTCTTTGCGAAAATCGAATCCTATTTCAAGTCTAATCTCCGGTACCTTTTTCAGCTCAAGGAAAAAGGTATTGAAAGCTATTTTGGGAATAAAATAACAGTATGAAAACTATAATAAAAGGTTATAAAATATGATTGAATTGAGTGGAAGCTACTATGATAGTGCGGACGATGATGAAATCGGTGACATGCACTATTCTTCGAATATAGAGACCCCCCTCCGAAAAGATGCGTTCAAAATGAGCGATGAACAAAAAATGCAGGTAATCGAAAAACATTTCAGTAAGATTATGGAAACTCTCGGTCTGGATTTAAAGGATGATAGCCTGAAGGGAACACCGAGGCGAGTTGCTAAAATGTATGTTAAGGAAATTTTTTCAGGCTTAAAACCTGATAATAAACCTTCTATTTCTGTTTTTGAAAATAAGTATCGTTATGCTCAAATGCTTGTTGAGAAAAATATTCTGTTTAACTCCACCTGTGAGCACCATTTTCTTCCCATTACCGGGAAAGCCCAGGTAGCTTATATATCCAGTGGAAAGGTTATAGGTCTTTCTAAAATTAATCGAATTGTAAATTATTATGCTTATCGTCCGCAGGTGCAGGAAAGGATGACTTTACAAATTGCCAATGCACTCAAAGAAGCTTTAGATACAGAAGATGTGGCTGTACTCATAGAAGCAAAACACCTCTGCGTGTCCTCAAGGGGAATTAAAGATTCTGATAGCACAACCTTAACGGTAGAATATTCCGGAAAGTTTCTATATGAAGAAGTTAAAAAAGAATTTCTAAGCTATTTACGCATACCTCAAGTATAAGAGTTAATCATTCTGTCTTCGCCCTGAATCTCTCAGGTTCTCAGAAGATTTGGCAGATAAAATTTAAAAAAGTATCTTGACCGATTTTAAAAGACTTTATATACTAACGAATAGCAGGAATTATTGAATTTTTGGCCTGTTGTTACTGCAGGCTTTTAGACATGGTGGACAAATAGGCGCCGGGAATATGCAAACTGAGCCTATTTGCCGCGGCAAATAGGCTCAGTTTGCATATTCCCGGCTGTTAGAAATTTAGAATAGTTTCCTGCCTTTTTTTTATGGCCAAACATTATCTTAGAGAACTACAGCATATTTATAATTTAAAAATCCTTTCTCAATATTTAGGAAAGGATGAGTATGAATTGCAGAATCTTCTTTATAGAAAAACCTACTCGAGTTTTCTAATTCCTCGAAAAAATGGAAAACACCGGAGCATTAATGCTCCTTCAGATGAGTTAAAATATGTACTGCAAAATCTAAATCGCTTTCTTTCTGCTATCTACAACGAAATGCAGGGACAGGAACATCCGGCCCACGGCTTTACCCTCGGAAAAGGAATTTTAAGCAATGCTAAAATTCATAGCGGAAAAGCTTTTGTTTTAAACCTCGACTTAAAAGATTTTTTCCCTTCTATCAGTCGAAACAGGATAAAAGAAGTATTTTCTTCAGAGCCCTTTATGCTTAAAACAGAAATTGCAGATTACCTTTCCGAACTTGTCACCTACTATGATACACTTCCCCAGGGTTCTCCGGCATCTCCAATTATTAGTAATCTTGTATGTTGGAATTTAGATAAAACTCTTTCTGATTTTGCAAAAAAAAATCTTCTTGTTTATACGCGTTATGCAGATGATCTAAGCTTTTCCTCCAATCAAAAAATTGATACCGAAATCATTAAGCAAATCGAAGACTACATACAGAAAGAGGGTTTTCAGCTAAACACCGATAAAACTAGAATCCAGAATAGAACCGAAAGACAGGTAGTTACGGGTGTAACTGTGAATGTAAAACCCAATGTTTCCCGTAAATTCATAAGAAGGATTCGAGCTATCCTGCATTCCTGGGAGACCCTCGGTTATGAAGAAGCCGATACAATTTTTCAATCCAGCTATAAAAGAAGAAAAGGTGTCTTTAAGGCTCCTTCCTTGAAATATTATCTCATTGGTAATATTGCTTACATCGGTCACATTCGTGGACAGGATGATTCTATATATAATAATTTTTGTATCAAACTTTTCCGACTTTCCGATAGAAAGGTTTTTAAAGGACAGATAGAACGATTTATTCAGAGCTTACAATCAGATATAGACAACCAACAGTTCTCTGAAACCAACTTAGAAAATAGAATTTTTAATTTAGCAAAAAAAGCTTTTGAACCCCACCAGATCCGCTATAATAATATATTAAGAAAATATTATACACTCAGGAAAAAAACAAAGATAAACATTACAAAAGGGAAAAACTATTCCTCCCTTTTTCTTGCTTCTTTAGAAACAAGTCCGGAATTCAAAGAACTTCTTTACGAAAGTGGAAGATTCGGAGATAAGGAATACTATTCCCAGTATATAAAGGAAGCAAAAAGACTAATACGTAATACAAACCTGATTAACTCTCAATTAAAACAAAAACTTTATTCTTTACTTTTTTATAAAATTTGGAATCCTTTTTTAAAGGATTTTGAAACCTTTTCCGGCTCTCATCCTGTATACTCAGAAAAATTTAAGAAGAGTTTTGAATTACTACGAAATGAAATCAAAATAGAGGGAAACTTTGATGAGTATTTTGAAAGTCACTTCAATGAAAAATTGTTTTTCTCTTATGCCAAAAAACCATTAAAGACTTTTCTAAATATTTCCTATTCTCCTTCCTTAGCAGAAGCTACTTTTTTTGTAAACCGTTCAGCCCTCGAAGGCTTTTTGGCTTCTCTATTAAAAAATCTTATTTCCTATGAAAAAGCTTTCCAGAAGCAAATAGGAGAACTAAAGATCTCCTATGCTACCTCTCAGAATCGACATATAATCTATTTACATTTTCCTTCGTTTCCGTCTTCCCGCTCCTCTAAAGAATACCTGAAGGTTTTAACTAAAAATGGCTTATTCTCGAACTGTTTAAAATATTCAGAACAAGAATTTGATTGGCTTATCTCCGGTAAGTTTAGCGATGGATACAAGTATATCAAGAGTAATAAAAATTTTACTCACGGCGATCTCGAAATGTGTTATGCAAGAGAAGGTGGTTTTTGTCACAGTTTAATTTTCCATGAATAGGAAGCCTTTTTTTTAAGGAATAAAACTAATAACTCTTCCCTGCAAACTATCAGGTAGCTTCTTATTTAATAATTCACGAATACCTTTATAAGAATAACGCTTAGAAAAATGTATTAAAACGATAGTTTCATTTTTAAACTCATTTGCATAGGCAATAATTTCGTCAAGGTGGATATGTCCCCATTCTCTTGCATTGGCAATATTTCTTTTGTCATCAAGGTAGGTACACTCCATAAATAAAACCCTGGAAAGAAGAGCTTCTTTGGATTCTAATATTCCCTCAATTCGAGTATCACCGGAAAAGCTCACCAAAGGCGTATACCTTTCTTCGGTTATAGGAATATTCTTTTTCTTTAGTTCTAAAAGTTCTTCTCTCGGAGTTTCAGAATATTCCGGTTTTAATTTATTCACCCTATCAAAAATAGTATAAGCCTGGGAAGGAATTCTGTGAATTGTCGGCCAGGCCATGAAGCTGGTATTTTTTCCGAGGGTATAGTATTTTTTCTGTTCAACCGACTTCAATTCATAGGCATAAGTAAAATCTTCCATCCGGGAATAGAGTTCGATTACTTTTTGCATATTTTCATACATGGCTTCATGAACATAAATTCGGGGAGCTTTTAATTTTCGAAGGGAACGCTGGGAAATGTAATAAGGAATACCGGCACTGTGGTCGAGGTGAGCGTGACTTACAAAAAGATTATTGATATGAGCATAATCAAAGGGTAAAGTTCCAATATCAAATATTATATCTAATTCATTACAAAAAATTGAGGTGCAAATTCCTCCCTCGGAAACTCCCTGAAAATGATTTCCTTTGTAATTAAAAACGGGTCTCTGTTTCTCTTTCATGCCATCTCCGATATGTTATCGTTTTTCTTTTATCGAACAAACTCTTTTAGTTTCAAAGAAAAGCAATTTTATTTGTATTGTTTTTAGGCTTCACTTTGAAATAATTGACCAAAGTAAATACGCTTTAAAAGGCAAAGGTAAGTTTGGCAAAGATAAGTAAAAAGAGAATTCCGGTTCAGGAAGAAGAATACAGAGACTCATTCCCAGACGATCTTTATATCTTACCCGTTAAAGTTCGACCGATTTTTCCGGGAATCATTACCCCTCTCATCGTTCCGGTTGGGTTATTTACGGATATGGTAGAAGAAGCGAATAAAAAAGATGGTTTTATTGGCTTAACACTTCTAAAGGAAGACGAGAGCGATCTTGATGTAAAAGATAATATTTACGAAGTAGGAGTGATTGCCCGGATTCTAAAGAAGATTAATCTTCCGGATGGGGGAATTAACATACTGGTGAACACCCAGCAACGCTTCCGTATTCAAAAAGTTATAACGGAAACTCCCTATCTGCATGTAAAAGTCCGCTATCTTTCTGAAATACTCAAAGGAAGTAAGAACAATTTAAAAGCCCTGATGAGAACTCTTATGATTCTCACCCGGGAACTGGCCCAGAATAACCCTCTTTTTACCGAGGAAATGAAATTAACCCTGGTTAATATGGAAGAACCGAGTCGCATGGCGGATTTTGTAGCTTCTATTTTAAACTTAGAAAAGGAAGAATACCAATCCATTCTGGAAATGGATGATATTATCCAAAAGATTGAAGAAGTCATACTCTATTTAAAAAAAGAAATCGAGCTTATAAGCCTTCAACGAAAAATTAACGACCAGATAAATGATAAGCTCGATAAGCAACAGAGGAATTTCTTCCTTCGGGAGCAGCTAAAGGTCATACAGGGGGAATTAGGTGTCCATGAAGACCGCCCGGAAAAGAAATACAACGATCTATTGGAGCGTTTAATCCATCTCAAGCTCGATGAACAGGTCATTTCCGAGGTAGCCAGAGAGATTGAAAAACTCAACTATGCCGATCCAAACTCCGGTGATTACAATGTAATTCGAAATTATCTGGATATTATCAATTCCCTTCCCTGGGAAAATTCACCTGACAGGAAAATCGATTTAAAATTTGCCGAGAAAATTTTAAACCGTGACCATTATAAACTGGATGATGTAAAGCAAAGGATCCTGGAATATCTTGCTGTAAAAAAGCTGAATCCGGAAAACCACGGGCCGATTCTCTGTCTGGTTGGTCCCCCCGGAGTTGGGAAAACCTCGATAGCCCGCTCCATTGCCGAGAGTCTCGGAAAGAAATTTTTCCGCTTTTCTCTTGGAGGAGTTCGGGATGAAGCAGAAATTAAAGGACACAGAAGAACGTATATTGGCGCCATGCCCGGAAAAATCATTACAGCTCTCAGGCATCTGAAAGAAAAAGATCCGGTTATTCTTTTAGACGAAATAGACAAGCTGAGTATCGGCATCCAGGGAGACCCGGCTTCGGCTCTCTTAGAAGTTCTGGATCCGGAACAAAATAAGCATTTCCGGGATCATTACCTGGACCTGCCCTTTGATCTTTCGAGAGTATTATTTGTAGCAACTGCCAATACTATGGATAGTATTCCCGGTGTTCTGGCAGACAGGATGGATGTAATCCGACTGACCGGTTATATTACCGAAGAAAAAGTAGAAATTTTTAAACGTTTCCTCTGGAAAAAAGTCATGGAAAAAACCGGAATTAAAGACAAAAGAATTCAACTGGACAAACCGGCTATTCTGGAACTGGTGGAGTCTTATTCCAGGGAATCAGGTGTTCGAAGCCTTGAACGCATGACAGATAAAATTGTGCGCAAAGTAGCCTATAAACAGGTTCGAGGGCTTAAATTCGAGAAGACTATCAAAAAAGAGCACTTAGAAGAATACCTCGGAGTCCCGGTTTTTCCCAATGATCGAATGACCAAACCTACTCAACCCGGTATGGCAGTCGGACTCGCCTGGACTAATTATGGAGGAGCTACCCTTCTCATAGAAACCCTTTTTATACGTTCCAAAAATGGAGGAATTTTTCTGACCGGAAAACTGGGAGAGGTTATGGGAGAATCAGCCAATATTGCCCTGAACCATATCAAATACCTGATCGGAGACGGAAACTATTTCGATGAGAGAAAAGTTCATATCCACGTTCCCGATGGTGCCACACCTAAAGACGGGCCGAGCGCCGGTATTACCATGGCAACTGCTATCCTCTCTTTGATTATAGGAAGAATAGTCCCTGCCGGTTTCGGCATGACAGGTGAGCTTACCCTGACCGGTGAGGTTTTACCCATAGGAGGACTGAGAGAAAAACTGGTAGCAGCCCGAAGAGCCGGTCTAAACCGGATTATTTTTCCGAGGGACAATGAGCCAAACCTGAAAGAAGTTCCTTCTTATATAAAAAAAGGCTTACGCTTTTACCCGGTTAGCCGCTTTTCAGAAGTTATCGAGATACTTTTTAAAAAGATAGATTTATCTAAAGAAATACAAAAAACTAAACAGTAAGGACAAGACGATGGGAGTACCCTTCATTGACATTAAACGTTATGAAAACGGTTTTCTGGACAAATGGAACCACAAGGTTGCTGAGATGTCCCAAAATGCAGCTTTTATCGGTGGTATAGAAGTCCAGGAACTGGAAAAAGAATTATCTGCTTATGCGGAAACCCGGTACTGCGTAAGTTGTGCAAACGGAACCGACGCTCTTCAACTCGCTCTGCGCGCTGTAGGTGTTGGTGCCGGAGATAAGGTTTTACTTCCGGATTCTACCTTCTGGGCTACATTTGAATCTGTAGTGAATGTTTCCGCAGAACCCTATACGGTAGATATCAATAAAGAAGATCTGCAAATGGACTTTGAAACCTTTGCAAAAGCAGTAGAAGAGATAAAACCCAAAGCAGCTATACTGGTTCACCTGTATGGTTGGGCTTCTAAAGACCTACAAAAATTCCGAGAGTTATGTACTTCTAAAAATATTCCCCTGATTGAAGATGGGGCTCAGAGTTTCGGAGTAAAAGTCGGTTCTGAATCCATCTATAAAAATGCACATATTGCCACTACATCTTTTTATCCGGCTAAAGTTTTGGGAGCCGCCGGAGATGCAGGAGCTGTATTTACCAATGATGAGTCGCTGGCCAATACAGTCAGAACTCTCGCCAATCACGGTAGAACCACCCATTATGGCCACGGCCTTGTGGGTTGGAATTCACGCCTGGACTCTCTTCAAGCAGCTTTTCTTCGAATCTCCCTAAAAGAGTTCCCGGAAAGGTTGAAATCCAGACAGTACTGGGCGAAAAAATACCAGGAAGAATTACCCAAACTGGGCATTCGGGTCCTGAGCCCACCGGAAGGCATAGAAGAAAATGGATACTGCAACGCCTGTTTATTTTCTCCGGAAGAAAGGACTCGCCTGCAGGATTTACTAAAAGAAAAGGGAATCGGTTCCGGTGTAATTTATCCGGGAGCTATGTCTGCCCAACCGGGTGCCAAAGACTTCTGTAAAAAATCCTTTGATAAGGGAGTCACAAAAGAAATTTGTAGTAGCATACTGAACCTTCCTCTATTTCCGTATATGAGAGAAGATGAATTTCAGGAAGTGATTACAACTCTTAAAGAATTTAAAGCTTAAACTAAAAGATATGCCATTGATTGCCGATCCCTGAGCGGAGCGAAGGGCGGCAACCAATGCCCCTTACTTTTCTGCTTTTTTTAGTTTTAAGGTAAATTTAGTTCCTCTTGGGAAATCCGGTTCATCCTTTTCCTTACTTTCTACGAAAATACTTCCCCCAAATCGTTCTACCAATTTTTTCACCAGCGGAAGCCCGAAACCCGTTCCTCTTTCACCGGAGGTACCGGGTCTTGTCGTTATCTTAGAAATATCAAAAATACTATTTTTTAAAGACTCAGACATTCCGATCCCATAATCTCGAATACTTAATAATAAGTCTCCATCTTCTTCCTTGACTTCACATTCGATCTTTGAATTTATGAAGGAAAATTTAATGGCATTGGATAAAAGGTTATTTAATAAAGAGTGTACAAAACTTACCCTTTCCGCATATATATAGTAGGGGGAATCAATCAGGTTTATAATAGAAACCTGTTTCTTTTCAGAGAGTCTAATCAGTGTAAATATGGATTCATTTATTGCATCTTTTAAAGAGACCTTTTCAAATGATGGTGCATCATCCTTGTCTTCAAGTGCCCGAATCTGTCTGATATAATCAATGAGTTCCGCTCCATTTAAAGCACCTCGCTTAATCCGTTCCAAATTTTCGTCCAGATCCGCCGGATAATTTTGTAAGATTTCTACCGACATGATAATGGAGGTAAAAAAGTTATTCAGATCATGAGAGAGAATATGTAAAAGTTCTTTTTGCTCGGCATTCGAGCGAACCAGGGCATCTTCTTTATGCTTTAAACTTAAATGGGTATGCACACGAGAAAGAAGTTCAGCAGAATTAAAAGGTTTTAACACATAATCGGCAGCACCCAGTTCAAAGCCGCGAACAATGTCTTCGGTTTCTGTTTTTGCCGTGAGGAATATAATGGGAATATTAGCCGTTTCTTCTGCTTTTTTGATTTGTTTACAGACTTCAAAACCATCCATCCCGGGCATCATTACGTCCAGAAGGATCAGATCGGGAACTACGCTTTTCAGACGTTTTAAAGCATCTTCACCGCTCAGGGCTGCATTGATTTGATATTCCTTTCCTTTCAGGACAGACGCCAGAACCTGGATATTCTTAGGATTATCATCAACGAGGAGTATTAATTTTTTTTTATTATCAAGAATCATTTCCCATGCCTCTTAAGCTATACTAATAGAGGCACAGGATAAAAGCAAGAGGATAAAAGAAGTTTAGTGAATTGCTTCCTCGCAGCGTTTACAAAGTTCTTTTTCTTTCGTCATGTCTTCGGTATATCTCCAGCACCTCGGACAGCGCTCTTCTTTTGGAGACACAACATAAACCATTCCCTCTTCTAACTCAAGTTTGGAATGAAATTCCTCCGGGTTTTCTCCGAACGATACCTGGGATACAACATAATAGAAAGATAAGTCTTCAGTAGAAAATCCGGAAAGAAAATTCTCCTTCTTTCTCTCAAATACAAGTTTAGCTTCAAGAGATTTCCCTATTTTCCCTGCCTGTCGGGCCAGCTCCAGGGCTTTTTGAACCGTTTCTTTTGCCTTAAAAACAGGAGATAGTTTCTTTTCAATCTCCGGATTTTTGTAAGGAGCTACATCCTGAAAGGTACTTAGAAAAACAGAATCTTTCTTTCCGTAAGATTTCCAAACTTCTTCCGCCGTGAAACTTAAGATTGGGGAAATATAAACTGTCAGGGTTTCCAGAATAATGGAAAGAACCGTACAGGAAGAACGTCTCGTTTTAGAATCTCTTCTATCACAGTACATCCTATCCCGGATAATCTCAAAATATTCCTGGGACAAATCTACCGTGCAGAAATTCACCAGTTTCTGATAAATTGTATGAAACTGGTAATTCTCATAGGCCGAAGCTAATTCGGTGATAAATGTCGCAAATCGGGAAAGGTAATAGCTATCGATATCCTCTAATTCTGCGATGGGAAGATTATCCTCTTTTTTATGACCATCCAGATTACCCAGTAAATAACGGAAAGTATTTCGAACTTTCCTGTATTGCTCGGACAAAACCTTTAAGGCTTCCGAACCAATGCGGTTATCATCCCGAAAATCCTGAGAAGAAACCCAGAGGCGTAAAACATCCGCTCCGTAAATATCAATTACATCCTTAATCGGATCTACTCCATTTCCGAGAGACTTGGACATAGCCCGGCCTTTCTCGTCCAGAACATAGCCGTGGGTTAGAACATTGGCATAGGGAGGCTTTCCCCTTAGAGCTACGGAAGGCCAGAGACTGGACTGAAACCAACCCCTGTGCTGGTCTGAGCCTTCGAGGTATAAATCAGCCACCGGTTGATTTCCCCTTTCTTCCAGAACTGCGAAGTTGGAAACCCCGGAATCAAACCATACATCCAGAATATCATTTTCTTTTTTTAGAGAAGAAGAGCCACATCTTTCACATTGGGTTCCTTCGGGCAAAAGTTTTGCTTCTTCCCAGTCATACCAGACTTCAATACCTTCTTTTTTTACGAGTCCGGTAAAAAAGTCTATCATTTTGGGAGTTAGCTGGGTATGTCCGCAATCCGCACAGTGAAAGGAAGGAATAGGCACTCCCCAGTTTCTCTGTCTCGAAAGACACCAGTCCGGGCGGTTTTCTACCATAGCTCGGATCCGATTAATACCCCAGTCCGGGATCCATTTTACCGAATCAATGGCTTCTATACATTTTTGTCTCAGGTTATTGTGATCCACCGAAAAAAACCACTGAGGAGTTGCCCTGAAAATAAGAGGCTTTTTACTCCTCCAGCTATGGGGATAGGAGTGTTCAATTTCACTATGATGCAGAAGCTTACCCTTTTCCCGAAGCAATTCCACAATCTTCGGATTGGATGCGAAGATATTCTCTCCTTTCATCAGAGGGAACTCATCGGTAAACTTTCCCCTATCATCTACGGGGCTTAAAAGCTCCAGACCGGCTTTAATCCCGACTTTATAGTCATCCATACCGTGGCCGGGAGCTGTGTGCACACAACCTGTTCCGGCTTCAAGGGTGACATGCTCTCCGAACAGGGGAACGACTTCACGCTCAATAAAAGGGTGAGAAAATTTCATTTTCTCCAGCTCAGAAACCGGAACTGCCCGAACTTTTTGGAATTTTAAGCCTGTTTTTTCCTCGATGGATTCTTTCAGTCCGTCTGCAAAAATCAGGTCTTCATTACCATCTGAGCTATAAACCGAATAGGCAAAATTCCCATTGAAACAGATAGCCAGATTCGCCGGGAGCGTCCAGGGAGTGGTTGTCCAGATAAGACAGGAAAGTGCATTTTCTCCCTTGACCGGAAACTTCACATAAATAGAGGGAGAAACATGGTTTTTATACTCAATTTCCGCTTCCGCATGAGCCGTTCCTAAAGCCACGCACCAGTAAACGGGCTTTTTACCCTTGTAGATATAACCCTCTTTATAGAGCTTTCCGAATATTTCGACAATTTTGGCTTCAAAATCCCGACTCATAGTCAGGTATTTTCGGTTCTTGTCCCAGAGGCAAAGGAAACGACTCAGATCCTTTCCCTGGATTTCTACGTATTGTTCTGCATATTCCCGACATTTTTTCCTGAGTTCGGAAGGTGAGACAGAGGAGGCATCTTTTCCCAGCTTTTTCAAAACCTGAACTTCAATCGGTAAGCCGTGACAATCCCAGCCGGGAATCATATCCGTATAATAACCCTGTAAATGACGAAACTTAACGATGATGTCTTTTAGAACCTTGTTCAGGGAGTGGCCGACATGAAAGTTCCCGTTTGCATAAGGAGGGCCATCATGAAAGACAAAGCTTTTTTTGGGATCCCTGGACGAAAGCATTCTCTGAAAAAGATTCGAATCCTCCCAGTCTTTCACCTGGGGAACTTCCCGTTTTGCGAGGTCTGCTTTCATCGGAAAAGATGTTTTTGGCAGTAAAATAGTATTACTGTAAGAATTTTTGTTCTCTGTTTCACCCTTCATAAGTAGTACCATTCTTTTTTTGGCTCAATTCTCTACAATATAGATTTTATCTTTTAGGTTTTAAAAACCTTTACAAAGAGGGATAAGGTACAAATTCTGGGAAGAACAAGATGGATATCAGGAACCTGAGACAAAAAGGAAACTCTATTTTTTTCGGAGTTTTGAACTTATGTTTTATTGAGAATATGAGTGGAGTCATTCCCTAAGTTCGTATGCTTGTTTTCCTTCAGGTTTCTTTCATCGTATTTCTATTCTTTCATTTCTATCTGGATCTGGAAAGGATAGGTGTTACAAAAGAACTTTTCTGGCCGACTACAGCCATGGCTTCTTTTTTCTTTTATAAAAAGAAAGAAGCTCTCAAAAGCTATAAAGAGCTGATCTTTTATATTGCTTCTATCTATTTAATCTTATATTCTTCCATTAACGGAATGATATATTTACCGGAATCTTTTGTAATCAAACAAAAAATGTACCTTAAGTTTCTCTACTATACTTCTTTCTTTAGTTTTTTATTTTTGGTTCATAAACAAAAAACGAAAAGAATACTTTTTGTTTTTACTCTCCTATCCTCTACCCACATTTTTTTATCCTGGTATTACCTGATTAATTCTACCCGTTCTATTCCTCTTCTGTTATATTCTTTTTTATTTGTAAGTTGTTTTGAACTTCCTAAAAAGTTTAAACTTCGTCCTCTGCATATATTAGCCTTTCTTATTTTTGTATCTTCCATTTTATCTACAGTTTTTTCTGCTAATTTTGCGAGAAGTCTTCCTTCTTTTCTTTATCTTGTTTCGGGACTTGTGATCTTTTATATCCTTTCTTTATTTCAAAATATAAAAGAAAAACGCCTTATTATGGGTTTTATTTTTTTGTATTATTCCCTTTCTATTCTAATATTTCTGGCCTATCTCTTCCAATCCAATACACTATTCCTCTTTCAACGCACCTTTGAAACAAGCATTGGAAGCTTCCAGGTGAACTCTATAGGCTCCATGATTGCTATTAATTTTCCCCTGGTACTTTTTTTTACACTCTTTCAAAAACCTTATAAATTCGTTTACGGTTTCATTTTAATGATCTCCTTAGTTGTGCTTTATTTTACGCACTCAAGGGCTTCTATTCTGGCAATAGGTATAAGTTCGGTTTTTATCCTTTTGCACTTTTTAAAAAATACAAGAATTATTCATCAAAATAAAAAGGCCTTCTTTCTTATCTTGCTTACATTTTTTGCTTTCGGTATTTTTGTTTTTCTCAATGCCAAAAAATCTTCCATGTTTACCGATGTCTCTACTTTAGAAGTTCGGTTTGGAATCTGGGAATATTTTTATAGGATAACCAGCAGGGAAGCTCCTTTTCTTGGTTTCGGACCGGAGAATGAAAGTATTCTTTCTACCTATCCTACAAAGGATTTGTCTCCAAAGGTTTTAAAAATTATCCAGGACTATGTTCAATATTCGGGAGCCAATCCTCATGCGCATAACCTTATATTTCAACTTTTTAATAACTACGGTTTTTTAGGAGTCCTTTCCTATTCCCTCCTGTCTTTATACCTCTCTATCCTTCTTATTAAATCATTCTTAAAAAAGAAAGTATCCGTATTTATACTGATTCCTCTTTCCGCGCTTCTATCTGTATTTATGCAGGAATTATTTGATTATACTATTCCGGATTCTATTATTTTCTATCTTGTTATAGTTCTCCTCGGAATTTTAGCTGCAAGTTACAGAAGTAAGATTATTTATACTGTAACTCTGAGTTTAAATCCTTATGTAAGAAAAATAACCCTAACGGGTTTATTTATATTCATGTTTACATCATTTCTGCTCTCTTATAATTATCAGCTTGCCGACCAGATAGAAAATCTATTTTATAAAGAAATTCAGCATGACAATTTCCATAATTTCCGGTTTCGTGTTCCGCTTGCAGCAAGCCCGAATGTCAAAAAATTCATCCAATTAGATAAAAAGTATCTTCCCCTTCGAGTTGATGAAAAACGAGAATTATTCACCGGTGAAATTTACCTTGAACTTAGCCGCGAGGGCCTACCTTTTCTAAAAAAAGCAGAAGACCGTTTTTTACGTTGTGTAAAATTAAATCCGCGTTCAGCCTTTTGTTATCGAGAACTATCTGAAATTGCCAGAATGAATAAAGAAGAAGAAAAAGCCGGGCAGTTACTGGATAAATACAAAGCCTTAGACCCCTTACACCTCATTAAATAGTTTTTCAACAAAAAATTGAGAAAAAACCGGTACTTAGGGAGAAAGCAAAGCTTGCTCCCGGACTGCAATCATCCTCCTCTCAGTCATCTATCAGCCCTGGAATCAGGTCCGGAATCACCTCCTCTATCACCTCCTCTATCACCTTTGCATTCACCTTTGCATTCACCTTTGTTTCACCTTTTCTGAAAGAAGGGGTGGTAGAAAACTATATTCTACACCTTATTCTGTACCTGATAGATGAATAATAGAAGACTGAAAGAAGAATAGGAGCAAGCCTTAGAGGAACTTTTCCCGAAAATTTTTTTTTAACCTATCCCCTCAAATTTCCCGGAAAACAGGAGAGCCACCGACGACTCGCCTACGATTCAGAAAGATTTCCCTGATTTAAGGTGACAAAATTTCGTAAAATAAGGAATCCCTGAGAAGAGGGAAAAATAGGATTTCTCTCCAAGAAGAAGCAAATTTCCTGATTGGAAACAAAATGCAATTCCTTCGAAAATGCCTTTAAGAAACTCGATACTACCTTTTCCTTAAAATCACTACTTTCATTCATATTTAACATACTATTTTTCTGTATAGTTTTTTATAAAGCAAATTTCTATTTTCGCCTTTCCTTTTTTTGTTGTCCTTTTATAGGGAATGTTATTAAGATGTTAAAATGCAGGATATATTTTGTTTTATCGAGCATATCCGAACCTTTGGAAATAAGGATTAGTTCATAGCAACCGGATATATACTGCACACATGATTAGTTAGAGGGCATGACCCAATATGTTTTTTCTTAAAACGCTTTTTTGATTTTTTTGTTTTACTTCTGTTTTTTTTGAATAAAAAAATTATATCTTGCTGTTTTTGAGTTTTGCTTTTTTGTGTAGAAAGAATTTTTGTAGCAATTGGCCTCTCTGTTCTTGAGTTTTGCTTTCTTGTGTAGAAAGACTTTTGTAGCAATTGGCCATCCGTTTTTGAGTCTTGCTCTTTTGTATAGAAAGATTTTTTGTAGCTATTGGTCTTTCCGTTCTTGAGTCTTGCTCTTTTGTGTAGAAAGATTTTTTGTAGCTATTGGTCTTTCCGTTCTTGAGTCTTGCTCTTTTGTGTAGAAAGACTTTTTGTAGCAATTGGCTTTCCGTCCTTGAGTTTTACTTTCTTGTGTAGAAAGACTTTTTGTAGCAATTGGCCATCCGTTTTTGAGTTTTACTTTCTTGTGTAGAAAGACTTTTTGTAGCAATTGGCCATCCGTTTTTGAGATTTGCTTTTTTGTGTAGAAAGACTTTTGTAGCTATTGGTCTTTCCGTTTTTGAGATTTGCTCTTCTGTGTAGAATGATTCTTTATAGATTGAATTTTTAGTTTATGTTTTTTTCTTTATTAAATAAATATTTTTGTTGATTTGTATGAGTGTTTTTTTTATTTTTAATTTTGTGGGTATTTGAGATGTTTTTTAATCTTGCTGTAGAAGGGTCACACCCTCTAACAGGAGCATGATGAGCTGCGAGCCAACGAAATGATGTTGGCTTCTTGGGCTTCGCCACATTTTGGTTCAGTCATGAATCCTTGCATACTGACGCAAGATTCACGCCTTCCCAAAACGTCGTCCACGCTGCAACGTTAGCGGTCATTGTAGAAAAACGCA